>NZ_FITM01000033.1 GCF_900047545.1 Candidatus Synechococcus spongiarum | reverse complement strand
CCACCCCCATCTTCTGGTTATGAGTCCTGTGCCTAGGGCTGTGGCCAGCAAATCCGTGGGGGAAAACGTGCGGGCTTTGCCGTTGTTGTCCAGTGGGGCGTCGGTGCGCAGGTGGGTTGCCGAGCCTTCATGGCGGGGCTTCCGTCTCCAGATCGCCGAGATACCGACAGGTGACGACTGTGCTCATGGGTGGTTGGCGGTATTCAGGGATGGAGTGGTTATTGGGCGCCGCTCTCCCCGCGCTGCTGACGCCGCTGGTGCTGACGGTAGAAGCGCATCACGGCCCGTGCCAGCCGCAAGGGGTCGTGGCGCAGGCTCTTGCCGACTGAATCCTCGTCAAGGGACTCAACGCGAGCATGCACCATGGCCAGATGGGGCCGCAAGCCTTCCGCCTCCAGTTTGCCCACGGGACAGGTGACGGGCTCTGAGCCTGCGGACCGATAGCGTTTCACCAAGTGGCGATCCAGGTGGCCGCTGTGGGCCAGCACATCGGGAAACAACCAGGGCGTGACGCCTTGACGACGCAGATGGTGACCAATCGCCGCCACGTGGTCCCACACATCCAACCCATCAGTTTCACCGGGCTGGGTCATGAGATTGCAGATGTAGAGCTTGGCGGCTGGAGAACGGCTGATTTCCTCCACAAGCTGGGGCACCAGCAAGTTGGGCAGCAGTGACGTGTACAAGCTGCCGGGACCCAGCAAAATCAAGTCCGCCTGGCGGATGGCCTCCAGGGCGCTGGGGAGTGCTGGTGGCGCCTCCGGTCGGCAGCCCACCCACTGAATCCGGCCCCCCGCTCCGCTGATGCGGGATTCCCCCTCAATGAGGCGCCCGTCCTCCAACTGGGCCCAGAGTTGCACATCGGTATTGGTGGCGGGCACCACCTGCCCTTGAATGTTCAACACCCGACTAGTGGCGGCAACGGCGGATTCCAGGTTGCCGGTGATGGTGATCAAGGCTGAAAGGAACAGGTTGCCCAGGCTGTGGCCTTCCAAACCTTGACCAGAGGCAAAGCGGTAGCGGAACAACTGGGTGAGCAGTTGTTCTTCCTTGGCCAAGGCCGTCAGGCAGTTGCGAATATCTCCCGGAGGCTGAATGCCCAGATCACGGCGCAGGCGGCCACTGCTGCCCCCGTCGTCGGTCACGGTGACGATGGCGGTGATGTTCCTGCTGTAGCGCTTCAAGCCGCTGACCAGGGTGGCCAAGCCGGTTCCCCCGCCAATGGCCACAATGCTGGGTCCCCTGTTGAGGTGGCGCTGGGCCAGCAGGGCATCCACCAGGGACCGGTCCTGTTGAGGGGCCAGGGCCTGCTTGATAGATCCGAAGGTGCGGCTTTGGCCCAGCAGGATGAGCACCAGGCCACTGAGCAGCACCAGGGGACCGGTCAACCGGTAGGGAAACACCTGAGTGATGTTGGCCAAGGTCCACTCAATAGCCTCCAGGGTCCAGTACACCGGTTTCATGTTGGCCCAGATGGCGCTGCCCAGCACCAGCAGCAGGAGACCCAGGGCGCTGGTGAGCACCCAGCGCTTCACCAACAGACCTGGCGAGAGCCACCGGAGCGCCTTGCAGGACCTGTCCAGTATTCCGGACCACCTCCGGCGACTCGGCCGCTGTCCGCTCCGGAGACGACCGTTCCTCATGACGACCACCGTGTGAGAAAATTTTATAGAAACACCCTTGACACGTTGAGCCGATGTCCAAACCCGTTGGTACAGCAGCGGAGAGGTTGGCCATTCAGTTGCGTGGTGTCGGCCTGCGCTTTGGCGTCAAGTCCGTGCTCCATGACCTGGACCTGGATGTGGGCCTGGGACAAAAGGTTGCTGTTGTAGGGCCGTCCGGGGTGGGGAAGTCCACCATCCTGCGGCTGCTGGCAGGGCTGTTGCTGCCCTGCAAAGGCCGCCTCAGCCTCCATGGTCAACAGCAGATCTACTTGCGGGAAGACCAGGACAAGCCCATGGACGTGCGCATGGTGTTCCAGTCGCCGGCCCTGTTGGCCTCCCTCAGCGTTGCGGAGAACGTGGGGTTTTTGCTGCGCCGCAGCCGCCGACTCTCACCAGCGGACATCCGCACCCGGGTCTCCAGGGTGCTGGAGGAGGTGGGCTTGAAGGGTGTTGAGGACTTGATGCCGGGCCAGCTTTCGGGAGGAATGCAGAAGCGGGTCAGTTTTGCCCGGGCCATTGTGGAGGATCCCACGGCTGACACCAGCCATCCCCCTCTCCTCCTGTTTGACGAGCCCACGGCGGGTCTTGACCCCGTGGCCTGCACCAGGATTGAGGATATGATTGTGAAGACCACGGAATTTGCAGAGGGCACGGCTGTAGTGGTCAGCCATGTGATGAGCACAATTCGCCGCACCGCTGACCATGTGGTGATGCTCTACGGGGGATGTGCCCAGTGGTATGGTTCTGTGGAAGGGTTCGAGGTGACGGATAATCCCTACGTCCGACAGTTCCGTAGTGCCAGCCTGCAGGGACCCATGCAACCCGAATTGACCTGAGCACCATGCGCCGAAGCCTCCGCGAGGCCACCGTTGGCCTGAGCATCCTTGCCGCACTGGTCATCGCCTCCGGGCTTTGGCTCCACCTGAGGGGGAGCAGATTCTTCGGCAGCGCCTGGGCCATCACCGTGCGTCTTGGCGACGCGGCAGGCCTGGTATCCCGCTCCAACGTGTTCTACCGGGGTGTGGACGTGGGCACCGTGCAATCCATTACGCCGGAGCCCGGCTTTGTGGCTGTACAGGTGCAGATCAGTGACGCCGGGTTGGTAATTGCTCAGCCCGTTCGTGCCCGGGTGGTGAGCGGCAGCTTGCTGGGGGGCACGGCCCAGTTGGTGCTGATTGGCTCCTCCAGGCCCTTGGACGACCCCGTCAGCCCTACGGCAGAGGACTGTCCATCGGCCCAACAGCTTTGTGCCGGCGCCGTGCTGTTGGGGGCCCAGAGTCCCAGCCTGGATACCGCCGTGGCCAGCACCACAGACCTCCTGGATCAGGTCATTGACCTTGACCTGGTGGGAACCATCAACGAAACGGTCAAAGTCCTCGCTGACACCAGCAACACCATCACCGTTGCCGCCGAGGAGAGCATCGTCCTGATACAATCCATTCAGGACCTGGTGCAACAGTTGGAGCCCACGGTTGACCACCTCAACATCAGCGCCGCTGACGTCAACACCATCACCGGCAATCTGGCCAAGGCCTCGGCGGAGTTGAGTCGTCCCGAGACCATCGCCACGTTCAGGCAGACCATGGCCAATGTGGAGACTGCCGCGGACCAGTTGAGCGCCAAGGCTGGCCCCATTCTTGCCAACATGGAGAGCTTCACGGCCAAGCTGGATGAAATCAGCAGTGACGTTCTGGACATCACCGGTGATGCCGCCGTTGCCGAGGGTCTAAGAAACCTGACCGTTGGCCTTGGCCTGTTTTTTGAAGATCTCTATGGTGCTGAGCGACTGGCCGATCCCAAGACCGTGGAGGAGGGTGCGGAGACGTGAGGCACCATGGGGCGGTGGACCGGGCCGGCAGGCAGGGGGCGGTGATCAGGATCAGGACTCATAAGGAGAGGAAGAGATCCACCGACACAGCGCCGGAGGCTGGTGTGGAGCCAGAAGAGGCGCTGATGATCGATACCACCTGCGTCAAAGCCCATCGCACTGCCTCCAGCCTTAAAAAGGGGTCGCCGAACCTCGTTTGATTGGTCGTACTACAGGGGCCTCACCAGCAAGCGACCTGTGGTGTGCGACGAAAGGACGACCTGTATGCCTTCTGCTCAGGGAAGGGCAATGCAGCGACTTTACCGGTGGTGACCTCCTGCTGAGGGATCTTCCAGAAGAGAATGCATTGATTGGAGGTTGAGAACCTGCTTGCCAAGCTCAAGGACTGGCGCCGCATTGTCACCCGCCATGACTGCTGTTTCCATCTCTTCCTCTCTGCCGTCCTCCTCGCCCCCACTCTCATCTTCTCGTTATGGGTCCTGGCCCTAGGGCTGGATCGGCAGACCCGTATAACGGTGCAACTGCGCCAGGCTCAGGTTGTAGTCCAGGACGGCCTGGGCGTGGTCAACGGCGGCGCGGGTCAAGGCCTTTTGCTGATCAATCAAGTCTTGCTGGGTGCCAACACCAGCCTCGTAGCGGGCAGTGGCGAGATTCAGAATCTCCTGCTGGGTCGTCACCTGGCGGGCACGCAACTCCAGGGTGTCCTCCTGGGCATGGACGGTGTGGAAAGCCCTCTCCACCTGCTGCTGGAAGGTGTTGCGGGCATCCGCCAGGAGATACTCCTGCCTCCGTGCCGCCAAGCGCCAGCGGCGAGCACTGGCCTGGGCAGTCCCCCCATCGCTGAGGGGCATGGCAAAGCGCAGGCCCAGGGACGTGGAGATCCTTCCCCTGAACTGGCTTTCCATGGGGGAGGTGTCGGAGAGCACGTTACCGGACGCCTGATACCAGCTCCCCGTCACAAACAACGAGAGGGTGGGTTGCAGCGCCGCCAGGGCCTCCTTGGCCTGCTCCTCCCGCTCCTGGATGGCGGCAAGAAATTGTTGTAACTCTTCGCGACTGGTGAAGGCGGCGGCCAGGCTCTCCCCCAGGGTTGCGGTCCAGCGTCCCTGCCGCCCATTGGCGTCCCGAGCTGTGGGCACCACCTCCTGGGGCAGGTTCAGCACCCTGGCCAAACGGCGGCGGGCAATGGTCTGCTGGGCCTTGGCGCTGGCCAGCAAGGCTTCATCACCGGTCAACTGGGCCTGGGCCTGAAGCACGTCTAGGCGGGCAGCCACGCCGGCCCCATGGCGCGCCTGGCTGATCTTCAAGGTGGCCTGGGCCGCATCAACTGCCGCCAGGCGCAGGTCCACCTCCGCAGCGGCCCGTTGGAGTTCAATGTAAGACTCCGCCACTTGCAGCCTCACGTCACGGTGCAAGAGCTGGCGTTGCAGCTTCACCTGATCCAGGTCGTGGCGCTCGGCGGCGATGCGGGCGTCCCTCTGGGGGTCTCTCCACAGCCAGGTGGCCTCCAGGTTCAGGTTGGTTTCCAGTTCGCCACGGGGATAGGAGGCCTCCGGACTGTATTGGTACTCCAGCGCCAATGCTGGCAACCCTACGGATGACCTCAGACTGACTTGCGGCTTCCAGGCGCTTAAGGAGGCCTCCAACCGGGCCTGCAGCGATTCCACCTCCAGCGCCGCAGCCTGCAGGACAGGGTGATTTGCCCCAGCCAATTGCTGTGCCTCCTCCAGGGATAACGGCTGCAGCCGTGGGTCCGCCATGTCCTCCAGCAACTGTGGTTCGGCCAATGGCTCCGCCGCCGCCAGATCCGCCAAAGGCGCTGGCAGTGGCTCCGCCGCCACGGCCGCCAGCGGCTGGGCGCTGGCCAACAGGGCGCCCACAAGGAAACGAGACGCCCATTGACCAGATTGTTGAAACACGTGCCGCACGAGAGGGAATGGCATCAAGCCTAGGCTCAGGACCCATAAAATAGGAAGAGACGCCCTTTGGTGGGGGGA
>NZ_FITM01000023.1 GCF_900047545.1 Candidatus Synechococcus spongiarum | reverse complement strand
ACGAGCCCAGCCAGGACCACCCTCCCTCGCGTCCCCTTATTCAAGACTCGGGTTATGGCAGGCCTGCCTTGGGTTCCAATCGCCAGGGACTTGGGAGGGAAGATATTGGCATTTCTGCCAAATACCCTCCCTGTATTACCCTGTTCTGGCTCCCGGACAATACTCCCAGCGATGGCGCTGCCCAACCTCTGGAAGCTCCATAACCTGCGATCTTCCCCCTATTTTTTAATCACGCTTCACCAAGGCTCCAAGGCCAAGCCAACCCGTCTGTTTGTTGGTCGCAAGCGGGAGCGGCAGCCTGCAGAATGGGGGCGGCAGCCGTTCGGTGGCAGGGTTTGGCGGTGGTGGTAGCAGATCGGAGGTGACCTCCACCCCCCTCAGTGCGCTGGTGCTGGAGGGTCCCCGCGTGCTCCGTGACCCCGTTGTGCTGGATCCATTGGCACTGCCCGACCGAAGTCCACCAACTTCTGGAACACCACTATCGGGCACTCCAACTGGATCCTGACAGGTCATGGCGCTCACCCGTTACGGACGACGTGGTGGAGTAACTCTACGGCCTCTTCCGTGGGGGGGAACCCTGCGGGGCATGTTGAAAAGCCTGGAGGATGGACTGCAACCTGCTGGGGCTCACCATCGCCGGGGATGAAGCCCGGCCCGTCGGTCTAGAGGATCTGCGAGCCGTGCTCAAGCGACGGAACCAATTGGAACTGGAGGAGCGGCTGGGGGGGGACATGTTGGAAGCGGGTCTTGTGCTGGGCGGCGACGGATCCAGCCGCAAGATGGGCCCAGGCTGAGTTGGCAAAGCTTTGGCGAATTCAACAACCCTCGGTGTCCCAAACCTTGCAATAAATCGCCGCGCCCAGTGCGGTGGAAGCTCTACCCCGGAGTGAGCAAGAACCCATCCAATACCTGCCCACAGGTACGACAAGACTGGCAGCTTAGTTGCTGCAGGAGCAAATATCCTCATGCCACCAGGTGGGGCAAAGCAGTGACCAACTGGGGAAACACAATGATGAGCAGCAAAACCAGCATCTGTAGGAGAATGAAAGGGATGACGCCATGGTAGATATGGCCTGTAGTCACTTGCGGAGGTGCCACACTGCGGAGATAAAATAATGCAAACCCGAAGGGTGGCGTGAGGAAAGACGATTGCAGGTTGGCCCCAATAATGACGCCATACCAGACCAGGGCTTCCGGCCCAAAGAGGGTCTTGGCAACAGGTGCAAAAAGCGGGACAACGATAAAGGCAATCTCGAAAAAGTCGATAAAAAAGCCCAGGAGAAAAATTGTGGCCATGCTGATGATGAGAAAGCCTGCAGACTCACCGGGAAGGCGGAGGAGCAGGGCGGCAATCAAGCTGTCCCCGTCGAAGCCACGGAACACCAGACTGAACGCTGTAGAGCCCAGCAGAATGAACATCACCATGCTTGTTGTGGACAGGGTCTCTTCACTCACTTCCCTGATCGTGCCCAGGCTCAGCCGGCCCTTCCACGCTGCCATGGCCATGGCCCCCACTGCGCCCATGGCGCCTGCCTCCGTGGGTGTAGCAACACCGAAAAAGATGCTCCCCAACACCAACACAATCAATGCCAACGGCGGTAGGACCAACGGCGCCGCCTGCCGCAGTTCCTGGCCAGGGAACCGGCCGTCACCACCGGCAGGCAGAGGTGGGGCCAGATTGGGTCTGCACCAGGTAATCACCAACACGTAGAGCGCAAAAACCACGGTCATCAGCAAACCAGGGATGACGGAACCGATAAACAAATCCCCAACGGGAACCCCCAGTTGATCACCCAAAACCACCAGCACAATGCTGGGAGGAATGATTTGTCCCAATGTTCCCGATGCCGCAATCACGCCTGTGGCCAAGGATTTGTCGTAACCATGGCGGAGCATTGTGGGTAGGGAGATGAGCCCCATGGTGATTACCGTGGCCGCCACAACACCGGTGGTGGCGGCCAGCAATGCCCCCACCAACACCACGGCCAGCGCCAAGCCCCCCCGCAGCTGCCCCAGAACCCGCCCCATGGCCTCCAGTAACTGCTCCGCCAGGCCAGAGTTTTTCAGCATGGCGCCCATGAAGATGAAGGCGGGAATGGCCAGGAGCGTGAAGTTGCCCATGATGCCGAAGACACGCTGGGGCAGGGCCGCGAGAAACGACTCACTAAAGACACCGGCGGCAATGCCCACGCCTGCAAACAGCACCGCCACACCACCTAGGGTAAAAGCCACTGGATAGCCCAACAGCAGACAGGCCAGAGCCATCACAAACATGCCAGGCCCCATCCAGGCAGTTGTTGCTTCTACCATGGCTTCCTCTTTTTCTCGAAACTACGTATGACCTCCATATTATGAATCACGTCCGCGATTCCCTGAAGCATGAGCAACAGAAAACTCAGCGGTAGCACGGTTTTCAACGGATAACGGGGCAGGCCCCCCGGGTCAGGAGACTGCTCCAGAATGCGCCAGGAAAAATGAACCGCGTCCCAGGAGGACAGGATCAGCAGCAGGCAAAAAGGAAACAGCAACAGGATTGTGCCCACCACATTGGCCAAGGCTTTCCGTCGTGCTCCCCAGCGGCTCTGCAACACATCAACTCGAACATGACCGTTGCGCTGCATGGTCCAGGCGCCACCCAGAAGAAACGTGAGAGAAAACAAATACCATTGAACCTCGATGAGGCTATTGGAACTGAGATTACGCCCCACCAGGGGGCCAAGGTGGCGGCCAACCACATTCCATGCACCTACAATGATCATGAGCAGCACCAGCCAACTGCATAGCCGACCGAGGCAAGCATTAAGCTGATCAATGACAGTTGCCCAAGACCGCATCATATCCTTAACAAAAGCAAAGTGGTTCTAACCAAGCGTAAGCTGATTGATACGACTCCAGCTGGAGATCTCTTCACGAAAGCGGGACCAAAGCTCATAGATCTGACGGAAATCCTGATTCTTGGCTGCTTGATCTTCATAGATCTCAAGGCTGGCCTTCTCGGCGGCTTCGAGAATAGGCTTACCATAGGAAACCAGGGTGGTGCCGCCAGCCACCAGCCGCTTTAGGGCACTGCCGTTACGTTGATCATAGCGGGCCAGCATTTTCAAGTTTACCTCATTGGCTGCTGTACGTAATACGTGCTGGTAGGTTATGGGTAGCTTCTCCCAAGCGCTTTGATTAATAAGCACATGACCGCTAGGGCCTGGCTCCCACCAACCCGGATAATAATAATACTGGGCAGCTTTCCATAGTCCCAGCTTTTCATCGTCGTAGGGACCAACCCATTCTGCAGCGTCAATGGCGCCCCGCTCCAGGGCGAGGAAGATCTCGCTGCCTGGCAGTGCTTGCACATTGACACCCAAGGATGCCATCACCTTCCCGCCAAGGCCAGGAATTCGCATTTTCAAGCCTTGCAGGTCAGCAACCGTTTTGACCTGTCGTTTAAACCAGCCGCCCATTTGAGGGCCCGTGTTCCCGGCGGGAAACCCCAGCACACCAAAGTCCGCAAACAGGCGATCCATGGCCTCATTGCCGCCGCCTTCATAGAGCCAAGAGTTTTGTTGTTGGGCAGTGAAGCCAAACGGCAATGTCGTGCCAAATGCCAGTGCAGTATTCTTGCCGATATAATAATAACTGGCAGTATGGCCACATTCGACTGAACCGCTCTGAACAGCGTCCAGAACCTGGAGAGCGGGAACCAGTTCACCAGCAGCATAGGGTGTGATTTCAAAGCGGCCGTCACTCAACTCCCCAACTCGGGCCGCAAAGGTAACGACTCCGCCATAGAGGGTGTCCAGAGATTCCGGCCAACTGGTGGCCATGCGCCAACGAAGCCTGGGTTGCTCGCCACCGGTCATGGCTGGTGATGACGGGCTTTGCTTGTCCTCACGTCCACTGCAAGCCGCTAAGGCAGCGCTACCTAAGCCGAAGGCAGCGGTCGCGAGTGCTTGGCGTCGCTTCATGGGGGCAGTGATGACCTGGTACCCCAGAGTCTAGCCCACCACCTGCTCTGCCCACGGTGGAGAGGAGTCCACAGGGGGCAGAGCAGGGGGGGGTTGGCTCAGTTGCGCACCTTGATGCTCACGGCCCTGACGCTGTCCACTTTGGGGGCCGTGACGTGCAGGATGCCGTCCTGAAGCTCAGCCTGCAGTTGGTTGGGATCAATGCGCTTACCAAAGTAGAAGTTACGCCGCCAACTGCCATAGTGAAATTCGCTGAGCACGCGATCCTCCCCACTATCGACTTTGGGCCGATCTGCGCTGATTGCCATGCCATGTTCAGTGGCTTTCACTTCAATGGCGTCCTTGCTGATTCCGGGAAGTTCTACCGCCAGTTGATAGCAGTCGTCGTTTTCCCGGATTTCCGCAACGGGCGTGCCCTCAGCTTGGTGAAGCTGCCGATCCAGGTGCTCAAACAGAGAGAAGGGAGATTGTGATAGGGCAAGCATGGATAGTGCCTCCAAAAGTTCAAACGTTGGACGATTCGTGAAGATGTTGTCTCCACGTCACCAGTCTTGGTTGCAACAACAGATTCCCCTGGCGGTGAAACCGATCCTCCGGGTACGGCAGCTACCACAACGTTCGGTTGCCCCCTGCCAGAGGGGAGGGAGAACCGACCCAATCCTTCAACTCAAGGGCTTGCCCCCATGGCCTGGCCCATGGCCAATTGGCCAATCTGCTGGCCCTGCTCATGGAGATGGTGGAGGAAGAGTTGGTTGGCATCGGGGTTGTGGGGATCCGGCGCCACCGGCAGGGGGCCGGCTTCGTCCACCCCCAGCTCCCCTTCCAGCGCAGGGGTGATCACCACCAGTTCCGGATCCATGTCCTCCCCGTAGCTCCAGGTGCGGCGCGCCTGGGGAGGCAGCATCCCGGTCTGCACCGTGACACCCTGCTCCGTGGCGTTGCTGATGCGCCGCTGGGCCAACTGGTCCAGGAGTTGTTGCCGCGTTCGCCCCCGCAACTGAAACAGGACAAAGGGATCTTCACTGAAGCGGTCCCCCATTAGGTAATAGACGGCAATGATGTGCTTGCAGGGATTGGCTTTATCCGGGCAACTGCATTCACTGCGCACTTCCCGGAGCTCCCAGGGGAAAAGGCGACGGCCGCTGGCAGCAACGGCCCGTTCAATGTCCTGGGGCATGACTCCGGCCAACAGTTGGGCCGTCCAGCGGGCTTTCTGGGACAGGGCATCCAGGACGTAGTCCCAGTCGTCGTTGCTGAGGGTGTCCAACCAGAGCTTCACCTTATAGGGATCCCTGGCGGCGCCCTGTACCCGGGCATGTACACGCCGACCCTCAAAGCGAATGGAGAGCACATGACCTTCATGCATGTATTCCCATGCCCGCTCCAATCGCCTCTTGTAGCGATAGGAGTTGATCAGGTCCATCCACTGGGCCACCCACCAGGGCTGCTCCACCAAGGCGCCTTGGCCAGCGCCGTTGTTGAGGATGCTCATTGCAGACTCACCAGGTCTTTGATGTCGTCCATGTCCAGATCGGCCAGCCAGTCCTCGCCGCCCCCAATGATGTCTTCCGCCAGCTTGGCCTTCTCGCGAATCATGCGGTCCACGTTTTCCTCCAGGCTTCCACTGGTGATGAATTTATGCACCATGACCCGATTGGTCTGGCCAATACGATAGGCACGGTCCGTAGCCTGATTTTCCACGGCAGGGTTCCACCAGCGATCAATATGGATCACGTGGCTGGCGCGTGTCAAGTTGAGGCCAACGCCGCCGGCTTTGAGGGACAGGAGGAAGAGTTGTGGGCCACGGGGATCCTGTTGGAAGCGATCCACCATGACCTGGCGCTCCGTCTTGGAACTTCCCCCATGGAGGAAGGGCACTTCCCCCCGGAAGCGCTGCTCCAGGTGTTGCTTGAGGAGGTGACCCCAGCGGGCAAATTGGGTGAACAGCAGGGCCCGATCCCCAACCGCCGTCAGCTCGTCAAGAATTTCCTCCAGCCGCTGCAGCTTGGCGGAGCGGCGACCGAAATCCGGTCCCACCTCCTGCTCCTGGAGCAGCAACGCGGGGTGGTTACAGACCTGCTTGAGTTTGGTGAGCAGCGTCAACACCCAACCATGGCGTTCACCGCGGGGAGCGCGGGCGATCACCTCCAAGGTGTCGTCCACGGTCTTCCCGTAAAGCCGCCTCTGCTCATCAGAGAGTCCGCACCATTCATCCAGTTCAACTTTCTCGGGCAAGTCGTTGATGATGGATTGATCCGTCTTGAGGCGCCGGAGGATGAAGGGACCAGCACGTCGCCGCAAATCCTGTAGGGAGGACATATCGCCATAGCGCTCGATGGGCAGGCGGTAGCGTTGACGGAAGAACCCCTCCTCCCCCAGCACCCGCGGATTGAGGAAATTCATCAAGGGCCAGATCTCGCTCACACGGTTTTCCACCGGTGTTCCCGTGAGGGCAATGCAGAAGCAGGGCTGCTGACCGAGGCGCGCCAACTCCCGTGCAGCGGCAGACTGCTTGGAGGTGGAGTTCTTGATGGCCTGGGCCTCGTCCAGCACCATCCCCTGCCACCCGTAGCTGCTGAGGATGGTCAGGTCCCGCTGCAGCAGACCGTAACTGGTGAGCGCCAGGTCCACGCCGTTGAGCGCGGCGGCCAACTCCTCGGCTGTGCCGGGGCGGCGGCTGCCGTAATGCTCAATCACGTGGAGGCCAGGGGTGAACTGCTGTGCCTCACGGCGCCAGTTGGTCATCACCGAGGTGGGG
>NZ_FITM01000041.1 GCF_900047545.1 Candidatus Synechococcus spongiarum | reverse complement strand
CCTCGTCAAGCTCAAACACCAGAAGGTCGGACAGGGAAGACTGGGTTCCCTCGATCTGCGACGACAGCAGGGCTTCCCGTCGCAAGTAGGCATACAGGAAAAGGCTGAGTTCCGGGACCAGTACGGAGACCCCGTCCAACCGCCCACAGGCAAGGAGCGCTGCATCGTGCAATGCCCCCAGCGAAGGGCTCCAGGTCAATGGTGGGACAGGTGGCAGAGGATCGGGCACAAAGGCTTGAACCACCTCTCCTGCCGTGGTTGTGGTGACCGCATGGCCAGTGGCGCCTCTGCCCATGGAGACTGCTAGGAAAGAGTGCTGAATAAGCGATGATCTTATTCAAGGATAGGGGCATCTCCTTGAATAGTCACCAGGGGGTCCCGGCCGGGGGGTGGATTCAGACCCACTGTCCTGGGGACCTGACCAGTCCGTAAGGAATCCATGAATGCTTCACCTGCCTGCTATGTTGCATGGACCCTCCCCTCTGGTGGCCCAGGGGCGCGCCTCATTTCTCCAATGCAGCCAAAAGATTGGCAAAAGGACTTCCCAGTGGCAGAACCACAACCCTTCACCCAACCCCATGAGTTGCCGGGACCCTATGGTCCGCCGCTGATTGGCCATCTCCTCCAGATCAGCAGCGAGCAGTCTCACCTGACCCTTGAACGCTGGGCGGAGCGCTACGGCTCCTTGTTCCAGATTCGTCTGGGGCGGTCCCGATTGGTGGTGGTGTCCGACCACAAGGTGATCCAGCGGATTCTGGAGCAGCGCCCACAATCCTTTCGACGGAACTGTGTCATTGAGGACAGGTTCAGCGAGATCGGGATCAATGGACTGTTCACGGCAGAAGGGGAAGATTGGCGGCGGCAGCGGCGGACTGTGGTGGCTGCACTAAGCCGCACACGGCTCGCCAGCTTTTTCCCCAGGCTTAAAGCCACGACAGCCCGTTTGCAGCGACGATGGGAGGGGGCGGCGGATGGGAACCAGTTGGTGGACGTCTGCCGTGATCTGACGCGCTTCACGGTTGATGTCACCATGCAGTTGGCTTTTGGCGTTGACCCCAATACATTGGAGACGCCGGGTCCCGTGATCCAGCGCCACCTTGAAAAAATTGGCCCGGGCTTGCAGCGGCGATTTTTCACGCTTTTCCCCTATTGGCGATTGATCCGCCTGCCACCGGACCGGGCCCTTGACCGTGCCGTGAAGGCGCTGGATCGGGAAGTGGAGGTCATCATCCGCGCCACGCGGGAGCACATGGCAGCCCACCCCGGCCATGGGCCCACCAACTTTCTGGAGGCCATGCTCATGATTGCAGAACATGAAGGCTCCAACCTCACCAGCGCAGACCTGTTGGCACACACAAGCCAGTTGCTACTCGCCGGGGAAGATACAACCGCCTATACTATGAGTTGGATTGTTCACTATTTCACCAGGTTCCCGGAGGCATTCGCCCGGATCCGCCGCGAAGTGGACGACCTGATTGCACCGGCAGCGGCCCTGGACAAGCTGGAACAGGCCAACCACCTCCCCTTCCTTGATGCCTTCTGCAATGAAGTCATGCGGCTGAAGCCCGTGGCCCCGCATATGGCGCTGGAGACGCTAGAGGATACCGAGATTCTGGGCTGTCTGATGCCCAAAGGGACAAAACTGTTTGTTCTGCTACGGTATGCGGCCACGAGGGAAGAACACTTTGCCGGTGGTGACTGCTTTGATCCCGAACGCTGGCTTCCCCAGCCCGCTGGCCATGGGAACCAACCTCACAACACACAGGCGTTTGTCCCCTTTGGGGCCGGGCCGCGGATCTGCCCAGGCCAGCATCTCGCCATGCTGGAAATTCGGGCGGTTCTCGCCATGCTCTGCCGGAACTTTGACCTGAGGCCCGTCAGCCATGGCAAGGAGGTGAAGGAAAAGATGGCCGTAGTCATGCGACCAGACCACCTTCACCTGCGCTTGAAGCGGCGGTCCCTGGCCAGCAGTGTCCCTACTTGCGCTCCGACTGCCATGGCGGCGTCCCGGTCGGGCGCATCGCATGACCTTTAACCCCACCGAAAACACCAATCCCAGATTCCCGCCCTTCAACTGCTGGTTGGCCCTGGGCTTCAGGCCCCTGTCCCAGGCTGAAGCGCTGCGGCTGCGGGGGTGGACGGCGGCGGAACGTGGTGCTGGACGGCATCCTGGTGGAGCAACTTATGGGCATGAACCGCTTCACCCACCGTGGCCATGGCTACGGCTTTGATCTGGAAGATGCCCACGAGGCCATGGGGCGCCTCAAGCCCACTCCAGACCAACAGAAGGGGCTGCAGGGCACCAACCAGGATATTTACGACACCCTTGTGCTGGGTACAACCACCACCAAAACCATTGGCGGCGACAGCAAGAGCTACACACTGCGCTTCGTTGACTGGGAAAATCCCGCCAACAATCTGTTCCACGTCACGGCGGAATTTGCGGTGGAAGGAACGACCTCCGGCCAGGTGCAACACTGTGACGTGGTGGGTTTTGTGAACGGCATTCCGGTGCTGGTGATGGAAAGCAAGCGGCCTTCCGAGTCTCTGGAGAAGGCGGATAGTCAACTGATTGGTTATCAACAAGCGGATAACATTCCCCAGCTTTTCCACTTCACCCAGCTTCTCATCACCATGAACCGGAGGGAGGCCCGCTATATGCCACGGTGGGAGCATCGTGTCAATTCTGGCACCCATGGCGGGACAAGGAAGATACCGACGCAGCCATTGCACCCCTGATTCACCGTGGCCTCTCGGTGGGAGAAAAGGAGGTGGTCTTTTCCGGTGACCTGGCCGCTGCTCGCCCCGGCTTTGAGGCCATGGCCGCAGCGGGGGATCGTGTCGTCACGCCACAGGATCACACGCTTTACAGTCTCTGCCGCCCCGAGCACCGGTTACCGGCAGCGGCGGTGTCTGCCGACGGCATCCAGGATCGCACGCTTTACGGTCTCTGCCGACCCGAGCGCCTGCTGGACATGATTCGGCAGTTCACGGTGTTCGATGGCGGAAGACGGAAAGTGGCGCGTCACCAGCAGGAGTTCACCGTTCGCCGGGCCAAGGTGGTGGCCCTGGCCCGCAAGGTGGCCGGCCAGGATCGCGGTGAGGGTGTGCCCCAGGTGCTTCAGGGCAACGATGATGCACAAGCCTTCTCGGCATCCTCAAGGAGCGCCTCTGTGGGAACCATGGGATCCAGGTGAATCATGGTGAGGTTGCCGCCATGGCCTTGGCCGTCATGGAGATCATCCATGCCCATCTGGTGGTGGGCATCTGGTCCAACGAAGGGGCGCAGAATGCCCTGCGCAAGGCCATGGATGACTTCTTTTTTGACGTGGTGCGGGATCAGAAGGGCATTGCTGTACCCGAGGAAGTTCTTGACCAGCTTCAGCGCACCATCATGGACTTGGCCTGCGCCCGGTTTGTCCGATGACCGGGGAGCATGGCCACCTGCAATACGGAGAGCAGGTCATCCCGTACCGGATCGTTCGCCGTCTCCACAAGACCATGGAGATCGCCATGGAGCCGGATGCATCGGTTGTGGTCGCCGCCCCCATGGAGGTCAGCATGGAGGCTGTGGCGGCCAAGCTCCGTCAGCGGGCGGCATGGGTCGTCAAGCAACAGCGGTATTTTTTGCCCAGTTCCTGCCGCGCACACCCCAGCGGCACTTCGTGGCCGGGGAGACACATCAATACCTGGGGCGGCACTACAGACTGAAAATTGTCCCGCACCATCAGGACGGCGTGAAGCTACTGCGGGGGGCATCCTTGTGCAGACCTGTCAACCCCATCAACCCGGCATCGCCAAGGATCTGGTGGAAGCATGGCACGGCCGTTGCGCCCAGGTCAAGTTCTTCGCCCAGCGCCTTGCCGCTTGCCGCCAGCGCTTCCCGGAACCCGATGCCTTCTGCCCCCATGGTCTCAGGTCTCATCATCCGCCATAGCCGGCGGCGGTGGGGATTCATGCTCCCCGGGGGCAGGCTATTCCTCAACCGTCGCTTGATCGAGGCGCCAGTGGTGGCCATTGACTACGTGATCACCCATGAACTGAACCCCGTCACGGTGCTGCCTTCTTCAAGCTGCTGGAGCGAGTCATGCCCGACTGGGAGCAGCGTAAGCAATGGCTTGAACAGTTCATGGCGTCAATCTATGGCGTCAATCGCCCGGCAAGCTCCCCATTCGGCTTCAGGCAAAATGAAGGCCCACAATGCAGGCTTGGCGGGCCGCCATGGCTGAATTGCACTGTCATCACCTCAGGCTGCCGGGGGAACCGGGCTTCTGGTGCTTCCGCCTGGATGAGCAGGGCATGGTCCGTGACGTGCGCCCCGAGCCGTCCCCTGCTGTAGAAAGCCGCCAGCCGCACCATTGGGACTGGCAGGGGGACTGGTTGAGTCCGGCGGCAGTGGACTTGCAGATCAACGGCCTGCAAGGCCTTTGGTTCGGCCACCTGGAGGCCGAGCAATTGGATTCCCTTCGTCAAGCCCTGGTGTGGCTTCGGCAGCAGGGGGTGGATGCCGTTTGTCCCACCCTGATCACGGGGCTGCCGGCTCGGTTGCGCCGGAGCTTGGTGCTGCTGCGCCGGGTTCGGCAGCAGCAGGGTGGTGCTGAGGCGCGTCTGCTGGGGGCCCATCTGGAGGGCCCCTTTCTGGCGGTGAACAAACGCGGCGCCCATCCCCGGCGCCATGTCCAATCCCTGACACTGGCGCACCTCAAACAGCTTATGGATGGATTCAGCACCGAGGACGTGGCCATGGTGACCATGGCGCCGGAGTTGGATCCCCGCCATGAAGCCCTGGACTGGCTTGTGGAGCAGGGCATTGTGGTGAGCCTTGGACACACGGAGGCCAACCAGATGCAAGCAACAGCGGCATTCGCGGCGGGGGCCCGCTTGCTGACCCACACGTTTAACGCCATGCCTCCCCTGCACCACCGTGCTCCAGGACCCATTGCCGCCGCCGCCATGGCATCCAAGCCGGTGTTCCTGGGGCTGATTGCGGATGGTGTCCATGTGGATCCTGCCATGGCCGTGCTGCTCACCCGCATGGCCCCCGGACGGGTGGTGCTTGTGAGCGATGCCCTGGCCCCTTATGGCTTGGCCGAGGGGCACTATCCCTGGGGTAGGCGCTGGATCACAGTTCGGCAGGGCACCTGTCGATTGGAAGGTGGCACCATGGCGGGCACCACCGTGGGCATCCTAGAGGGGGCGTGTCGGCTGGCGCGCTGGAGCCAGCAACCGGAGGAGGCGATTCTGGCGGCAACCGTGCGGCCACGGGCTTGTCTGGGGCATGGGGCCACGGTGGTCCAACATCTGCAGGGCACTGCCCTTTCCCGGCTGTTGCGCTGGCGCTGGCAGCCGCAGGCAACCCGTCTCGGTTGGGCCACGCCTCAACCCCGGTCTTGACGATCTTCGACTTGACGGTCGCTCTCCGGGACCATGGCGTCCGAGGGGTCCGCCCTCCCCTGGACGGCCTGCCAATGCTGAATCAAAACCTGTTGAGCGTCGCGCTCAACCTCATCCTGGTGCCGGGAAACCGGACTATAGGAGCCGTCAGGCCCCATCTGCCAGGCTCCGCAATTGTCTTGCAGGTAGAGGCTGAGAAGGATTTCCAGCTTCTGGCGCAGCAGGGGATCCTCAACGGGGGTCAAGCACTCCACCCGGCGGTCCAGGTTCCGGGTCATCCAATCTGCGCTGCCAATGTACACCTCCGGGTTGCCCCCGTTGCCAAACCAGAAGATGCGGGAGTGCTCCAGAAAGGGGCCAATGATGCTGACCACGCGAATGGATTCACTTAACCCCGGCACACCGGCCCGCAGAGAGCACATGCCCCGCACAACCAAGTCAATACGAACACCTGCCTTCGCAGCGTTGTAAAGTGCCTGGATGATGGCAGGATCCACCAGGGAGTTCATCTTGGCGCGAATGTGGCCTCCCCGTTGCGTGTTGGCATGCTTGATTTCCCGGTGAATCATGGCCTCCATGCGATCCCGCAGGGTCACTGGGGCCACAAGGAGTCTACGGAAACGCTGCTGTTTTCCGTAGCCCGTGAAGTAATTAAACAACTCTACCAAGTCTTGACCAATCATGGGGCGACAGGTGAACAGGCCAAGATCTGTATAAAAGCGAGATGTTTTTGTGTTGTAATTCCCGGTGCCAATATGAGCGTAACTGCGTACACCTTGCCGTTCCTTGCGCACGACCAGGGTCACTTTTGTGTGGGTCTTGTAACCCAAGACCCCATAGACCACATGAACACCGGCCCGCTCCAATTGGCGCGCCCATTGAATGTTGTTATCTTCATCAAAGCGCGCTTTCAATTCTACCAACGCCAACACCTGCTTGCCATGCTCCGAAGCCCGCTCCAGAGCATCCACAATCGCTGATTTCGGTGATAATCGATACAGGGTGAGCTTAATGGCCAGCACCTCCGGGTCATCAGCCGCCTGGTTGATAAACTCCTCTACAGAACTGGTAAATAGATCATAGGGGTGATATACTAACACATCACCACGGCGAATCACATCAAAGACGCTCTCGAACTCCTCCTGGGGGAAGGAGCCATCCGCCAGCAGGCTTTTCTGGGCGCGACGAAAGGGCGGCGGCAGCCGACCACGGTGGGGGGGATACCGCAACCCAGGTTGAGGGGTAG
>NZ_FITM01000052.1 GCF_900047545.1 Candidatus Synechococcus spongiarum | reverse complement strand
GCAGAACCGTGGCGCCTTCCCGTGACTCCCTGGCCAGTCCATCGGGCCTGTCCCTGCTGCAGGTGCTGCGGCTCGGCTTGTTCCAAGGCTGCCTGGGCACCATGGCGGTGGTCTTTGCGGGCCTGTTGAACCGCATTATGCTCACCGAACTGGCGTTCCCCGGTTTGCTGGTGGGCGGCGCCCTGGCCTTTGAGCAGTTGGTGGCCCCCAGCCGAGTGTTGTTTGGCCAGGTGTCTGATGCACGACCGTTTCAAGGGCGCTACCGGGTCCCCTACGTGGTGACCGGTTCCATCCTCTATTGCCTCATTGCGGTGCTCTCCATCCCGCTGATCTTCTTCGTGGGCAACGCCATTGCAACGGACAACAGCCGCGCCTTCTGGGGTGGCGCCACGGCGCTCTGCGGCCTGTTTGCCCTGTTCGGTTTAGCTGTGGCCATGGCCACGACCCCCTATCTGGCCCTGGTCATCGACCGCACCACAGAACAGGAACGTCCCCGCGCCGTGGGCATCATCTGGTGCATGTTGACCGTGGGCATCATCGTTGGGGCCATTTGCATTTCCATCACCCTCGGAAGCGTGGACGGGGTGACGGATCCGGCAGTGCTGCAACCTGCGTTGCAACGCTTCATGATTCAACTGGCCGTGGTGGTGGTGGCATTGACCATCGTGGCCTGCTGGGGGATGGAGCCCCGGGGCGGCTCCCGGAGTGGGAACCGGACCCCTGAACAGGTGATGACCCTGCCGCGCACATGGGCCTTGCTCACCTCCAGCCGCCAGACCCTGGTGTTCTTCGGCTTTCTGGTGCTGTTTGCCCTGGGGGTGTTCCTCCAGGATCCCATCCTGGAGAGCTATGGGGCGGACGTCTTTGGTCTGCCCATTTCCAAAAGCACCATCCTTAACGCCCTCTGGGGAACCGGCACGCTGCTGGGCCTGCTCCTGGCAGGGTTTCTCATCACCCCCAGGTTGGGAAAGATGGCCAGTTCCCGTCTGGGCTGCCAGTTGACCACCGTCTCACTGGCGTTGCTGTTTCTGGCAGGGTGTACCGGCCAGGTGACGGTGTTGCAGGTGGTGATGGTGTTGTTTGGCCTTGCTGCGGGCATTGCCACCAATGCCACCCTCTCCCTCATGTTGGATTTGACCCTGCCGGAGGCCGCCGGCACGTTTGTGGGGGCCTGGGCCCTGGCTCAGGCCTTATCCAGAGCACTGGGTAAACTCATGGGCGGGGGCCTGCTGGATCTTGGCCATGTCTTGATCCCCGACGGATTGGGGACCAACTGGCTGCCACCGGCTTTCCCTGCCTATGGTTTCGTGCTGTTCATTGAAGTCCTTGTTATGGCTGCGGCCACGTGGTCCCTGGGTGCTGTGCGTGTGCATCAATTCCGTGGGGACACGGCCGACACCCTAGCCAAGGTGCTGGCTCTGGAGTTGGACTGAGGTTGTCCCATGGAGAGAACCATCGCCGCCTGGCAAAAGCAACTGGGCCCTCTTCTGGATCACGTGGCCGCCCGGCAGATGGCGGATTTTGGCCGGGTCGAGGCCGAGAGAAAAGTCGACGGCTCCTTGATCACCACCTGTGACCGTTGGAGTGACGAGACCATCAGCCAGGGGTTGCAGGACCAGTTCCCTGTCACGGGGGTACTGAGCGAAGAGGGTAGGACACGGGTTCCGCAGCAGGAGTGGGCCTGGGTTCTGGATCCCCTGGACGGGACCACCAACTTCACCTACGGCATCCCCCACTGGACCATCTCCCTGGCCCTGCTGCACCGGGGCTGTCCTGTGATGGGGTGGTTGGAGATCCCCCCGCTGCGCCAGCGGATCATTGTAGTGCGGGGAGAAGGGGTGGAGCGCAACGGCCGTCGCCTGCAACCACCAACGGACGTGGTCACCCCCAATGCCTGCGCCAGTCTCTGCACCCGCAGCATGGTGGTCCTTCAGCGCCGGTCGCACCACCGCTTCCCCTGCAAGCTGCGCATGTTCGGGGTGGCCAGCACCAACATGGCCGGCGTGGCCCTTGGACAAAGCCTCGGCGCCCTGGAGGCCTCCCCAAAAATATGGGACTTGGCGGCTGCCTGGCTGGTGCTGGAGGAGTTGGGCTGTCCCATTGAACCACTGGCGGGGCATCCTTTCCCCGCCACCCCCGGCGCCCAACTGGCAACGGTGAGCTATCCCCTGTTGACCGTTGCGGCCTCGTCACTCTTCCCCCTCTTTCGCCCCTGGGCCGCTGCCCTGCATTCCGAGAGCCCGCCACTGTCGGGCTGATGTCAAGTGCAGGTTGCCAGGCGGTCCCAGACGTGCTGCTTGAGGGGCTCCAGGCCCTGGCCTGTGATGGCGGAAATCTGATGGCAGGGCTGTTGGAAGTGTTGGGTGAGCAGTGTGGTCAGGTGCTCCAACCGGCCGGCATCCACCGCGTCACTTTTGTTGAGAGCCAGCAGACGGGGACGATCCAGCAGGGTGGGGTCATAGGCTGCCAACTCCCCCAGCAGCACGGTGGCATCCCTGTGGGGATCTGCCGCTGTGGCATCCACCAGATGCACCAGAAGACGGGTGCGCTGAATGTGGCGCAAGAAGTCGTGCCCCAGGCCGGCGCCCATGGCGGCGCCCTGGATCAGGCCGGGAATATCGGCAAACACCGTGCCGTCTCCCGTTGGGCGACGCACCACCCCCAGGTTGGGGATCAATGTGGTGAAAGGGTAGTCCGCCACCTTGGGGCGCGCCGCGGAGAGGGCGCGGATCAAGGTGCTCTTACCCGCGTTGGGACAACCCACTAACCCCACCTCCGCCAGGAGTTTGAGTTCCAACCGCAGTTGCCGCTGCTGGCCTGGATGGCCGTTGGTGCATTGCTCCGGAGCCCGGTTGCGGTTGCTCAGGTAACGGGTATTGCCAAAACCGCCCTGCCCCCCTGTGGCGACACAGAGTTGCTGCCCCGCCGTGGTCAGATCCCCCAGCCAGGTGTTGCTCCCCAGGTCATGGACCTCCGTACCGCAGGGTACTTTCACCAGCAGGGGTGAGGCGCTGGCCCCGGTGCGGTTTTTCGGGCCGCCCCGCCGGCCGTCGCCAGCCTTAAAACAGAGTTTGTACTTGAAATCCAGCAGGGTTTGGAGGTTGGTGGTGGCCTCCAGAATCACGTCTCCACCGCGGCCACCGTCTCCCCCGGCCGGCCCCCCCGCCGGCACGAATTTCTCGCGACGGAAGGCCACAATGCCGTCCCCGCCACGGCCAGCCTGCACCTCAATCTGCACCAGGTCAATGAACTGCATCAGGACCGTCTCCTGCACCCATCTGCTGCCCCATCTTGCCGGCCCGGATGGCGCCATGGTCCTTGGGGATGCTTCACCAGCGGGGTGATTGGCTTAATCTGGAGACCTGAGTCTTCAGGTAATGCGCTGGAACCCTCTGGCCCCTCCATCCTCAGCGATTGCGGCCCTCAAGGGAGAGGAGAGGTTGTGCCGAGGCCTGGGGAGTGGCTGCAGCAGCATTACGGCATCCCACTGCCGGGCTGGCTGGTGGACTGCTTGCAGGAGGCGCCGCCGACGGAACAACGCCGCCGTGATCCTCC
The DNA here is from genome assembly GCF_900047545.1 of Candidatus Synechococcus spongiarum. Classification (GTDB taxonomy): domain Bacteria; phylum Cyanobacteriota; class Cyanobacteriia; order PCC-6307; family Cyanobiaceae; genus Synechococcus_B; species Synechococcus_B spongiarum_C. The sequence goes on along the minus strand of NZ_FITM01000052.1, from coordinate 2,541 downwards.
GGAAGGTCCTGCTCTGATTGCCGCCGCTTTTGATTTTGCCTGGCGGCAACACCATGGCCAGCAGCGGGCCAGCGGGGAGCCCTACATCAGCCATCCCCTCGCCGTTGCCCATCTGTTGCGGGACATTGGCGTGGGTCCCAGCGTGATTGCCGCAGGTTTCCTACACGACGTGGTGGAAGACTGTGGTGTGACCAGTGCCGACGTTGAGGCCAGGTTTGGCGGCGAGGTCCGGGCCCTTGTCAACGGCGTCACCAAGTTGGGGGGCATTCAGTTTGTCAACCGCACCGAGGAACAGGCCGAAAATCTGCGTCGCATGTTTCTCGCCATGGCCAGCGATATTCGCGTGGTCCTGGTCAAGTTGGCTGACCGTCTTCATAACATGCGTACGTTAACAGCTTTATCACCGGCAAAGCAGAGAAGAATTTCCATCGAAACGTTGGAGATCTACGCACCTTTGGCCAATCGTCTGGGCATTGGCAAACTGAAATGGGAGTTGGAGGACTTGGCCTTCAAAGTGCTGCATCCACAGGAGTTCCGTCACATCTCTCAACAGTTGGCCGTCAAGCGAAGTGAGCGGGAAGCACGGCTCAACGCTACGGTGGAGTTGATCCGTCAGCGGCTGTCCGAGGCGGGCCTGATCCAGGTAGACGTGAATGGTCGTCCCAAGCATCTCTATGGTATTTGGAACAAAATGAAACGACAAAATAAAGCTTTCCATGAAATCTACGACGTGGCTGCACTGCGAGTTTTAACGGAGAGTCTGGAGAATTGTTATCGGGCACTTGCTGTGGTTCATGATACGTTCCGTCCCATTCCTGGTCGCTTTAAGGACTATATTGGCTTGCCAAAGCCCAATGGCTACCAATCCTTACATACTGCTGTGATTGCCAATCAGCGGCCGCTGGAGGTGCAGATTCGTACACAGAAAATGCATCTGGTTGCTGAATATGGAATTGCTGCCCACTGGAAGTACAAGGAGGGAGGTTCCCCTGCCAATAGTCAAGCGGAGGAGCGGTTCAACTGGCTGCGTCAGCTTCTTAATTGGCAGCAGGAGACTGCTGACGGGGACAGTCAAGACTATTTGTCCTCTATTAAGGAGGATTTATTTGATGATGAGGTGTTTGTCTTTACCCCCAAAGGAGATGTTCTGGATCTAAGGCGTGGTTCCACACCTGTAGACTTTGCCTATCGTATCCACTCTGAAGTGGGCCATCACTGCCATGGCGCCCGCATCAACGACCGCATTGTGCCCCTGTCTACTCATTTGAAGAATGGCGATATTGTTGAGATCATCACAGAACGCAATGCCCGTCCTAGTCTGGATTGGTTAAACTTTATTGCCACACCAACAGCCCGCAATCGTATCCGTCAATGGTACAAGACCAGTCATCGAGATCAAAATATCAATCGCGGTCGGGATATGCTGGAGCATGAGCTGGGTCGCCACGGCCTGGAGGAGCTGTTAAAATCCTCAGCGATGCAAAAAGTGGCGGAGCGCTGTAACCTTCATACGGTCAATAGCCTGTTGGCTGCCGTCGGCTTTGGCGCCCTCACCATTCACCAGGTTGCCAACCGTCTAAGGGAAGAAATTCGTCTCCAGGCCCACCATGGGTCGCAGCCTAAGCCCGACCCTGCCCCCACCCCGGCTCCATCCAGTCGCGAGCTGAGTGCCACGGCGGGTCAGTTGCGGGGGAATCCGATTCTTGGCGTGGATGGGCTGGACTTTCGCCTGGCTGGCTGTTGTACACCGCTCCCACAGGAACCCATCGTTGGCGCCGTGTCCTTGGGCAACCATGGTCTCACAATTCACCGACAAGATTGTGATAACGCAAAACGGGTTACCGTGGAGCGCCGCCTGCCCGTGCAATGGAACCCCAGGCATCCTGAAGACAACACCTATCCTGTGCGCCTAAAAATTGACGTGATGGACCGTGTTGGCGTGCTCAAGGATATTCTCACCCGCCTTTCCGATGCCAACATCAACGTGCTGGATGCGCGGGTGCGTACCAGTCGCGGCAAGCCTGCCCGCATTGATCTGAGCATTGAACTCCACAACGCTCGTCAACTCACCCAGACCATGGACCGTATTCGCGCCATGGCGGACGTGCTCACGCTGTACCGTGCCGGCATGGGCTAGTTGCTACGCCAACGGGGACCGCAGCCAATGCCTTCCCATCACCTCCACAGCAGCGCTAAACTGGATAATCGACACCGCAGAGAAGCCCAATGTCAGCAAGCAATGCCCCCAACAGGCAGGCTCTCCAGGACAGCTCCCAGGTCCGTCGCCAGACCCTCATGGACTCTCTCCAGGTGCGGGCTTCCCTGGCCCGCCGCAACGGGGACATCCCTGCCCAGCAGGCGCTCTATCGGGAGGCGGTTGCCCTGAGCCTACCTCTAGACTGCCTGGATCCGTGATGGACCCTGACGGGTTCAAGTTCCGGGCCTGGCTGGTGTATGGTGTAGTCTTTCCCCTTGCGAGGCTGATTCAACCCCAATTCTGGATAAGGGGAGGCGGGAAACCTGCCCTTGTGCTGGCTTGGG
>NZ_FITM01000110.1 GCF_900047545.1 Candidatus Synechococcus spongiarum | reverse complement strand
GGTGGCGAAATCCTCGCTCAGGTGAATCATGGCTGTATCTCCATCCTTGTGGATGGCGAAGGTGCCGGCAGCGTCGGCCTCCCCCTTCTGGAAGGTGCCGCTGAAGATGGGGTCACCCATGGCCATGGGGCCATCCATGTGGTCCTGGGCTTCCTCTCCAGACATCATGTGATTGTCCCCATCAGACTCATGGGACGTGGCCGGTTCCGAACTCCTCTCGGGCATCCTCCCTTGACAGGCAGCCAGTGTGGTGAGCAAAGCAGCCCCCATCAGAAGCTTGAGTGCGTGCGTATGCATGAGCCGAAATGTGATCAATTGCACAATACATGGCTTGGCAGCAGACAACAACAAACCAGCGACTCATCCGGCAGATGATGTTTTCCTGGTGCTCTTGCGACGACGGCGTTGGGGTTCTGGTGGCGGACTCTGACTGAGGGCCCGCACCAACTGGGCCTGGCCGGCTTCCAGCACGGCATCAATGTTTTCCGGCTGACGGCCACCCGCCTGAGCCAGATGGGGGCGCCCCCCACCGCCACCGCCACACCCTTTGGCCAGGGCGCCAATCACGGCCCCGGCCTTCAGACCACGGGCCACCACCTGGGGTCCAAACCCCGCCACGAGGCTCACCTTGCCCGGGGAGGATTCCCCAGCCAGCACCACCACCGCCCCGGGACCCAGTTGGTCCACAAGGGCCTGACCCGCCGTTTGCAGGGCTGCAGGCTCCACCCCATCCAGCCGTTGCACCAGAAGCTGGAACGCGCCATTGGATTGGGCCTGGTCAACCAGGGCCTTGGCCTTGGCCAGCGCCAGGGCTTCCCTGCTTGCGGCCAGGGCTTTGCTGGTGTGTTTCAGTTCGGCCTGCAGGGCCTCGACTCGGGCCACGATCTCCGTGGGTTGTGCCTTGAACCGCTCCCCCAATTCACGGCAGGCCTGGTCTCGAGGTTTGATGTAAGCCAGCGCCGCCGGACCGGCCACAGCCTCAATGCGGCGGATGCCAGCGGCCACACCACTCTCCGCTACCAGCCGCACCACACCGATTTCAGCGGTGTTGTTCACGTGGATGCCGCCGCAGAGTTCCATGGACACCCCAGGAACGTTCACCACCCGCACCACGTCCCCATACTTCTCCCCGAACATGGCCACCGCCCCACGGGCCTTGGCCTCCGCCATGGGCATCTGGCTCACTTCCAGACTGTAAGCCTCCAGAATCCACCCGTTAATCAAGGACTCCATCTGTTCCATCTCGCTGGCCGCCACCGATCGGGGGCAGTTGAAGTCGAAGCGGAGCCTATTGAAGTCCACCAAAGAACCGGCCTGGCAGATGGCTGGATCTACAACCCGCTTGAGCGCCTCGTGGAGGAGATGGGTGGCCGTGTGGTGAATCTGAGCCCGACGCCGACAGAAGTGGTCCACCCGGGTGACCACCACCTGTCCCAAGTGCAGCACCCCTGATACCAGACGGCCCTTGTGCAGAACAAACCCGTCTACTTTCTGCACATCCTCAACGATCATCTCCATGGGTTGACCTGCCGTTGTCGCACCCAGCACCACACCTCGATCTCCCACCTGGCCTCCGGACTCCCCGTAGAAACAGGTGCGCGACAAACCCACCTGCACCGCATCGCCCTGGAGCGCCTGCTGCGCTGCCTCGCCGTTGACGATGAGGGCCACTACCTCGCTCTCGTCATTGAGCTGTTGATAGCCGCTGAAGGGGGTAGCCCCCAGCTTGGCAGCCAGGCCTTCCGCCACACCGCCACGGGTGAGATCCACGTTGACGGCGGCGGCCCTGGCCTGTTGCCTCTGGATCTCCATGGCCGCGGCAAACCCCTCTTGATCCACGCCCAACCCGTGTTCCTGGGCAATCTCCACGGTCAACTCCAGGGGAAAGCCGTGGGTGTCGTAAAGCTCGAACGCCTGGCTACCGCTAATCCGCTCCGGTTGCGTCGTCAAAATCTCGCCGAGGCGCTTTTCGCCCCGCTCCAGGGTGTCACGGAAGCGCAACTCCTCCTGCTTGAGTTCCCGCTTGATGGCAGTCTCCCGTTGCTGAAGCTGGGGGTAGGCCGATCCCGTCACTTTAACCACCACGTCCACCAGGGATTCCAAAAACGGCTCGCGGATGCCAATGAGGTACCCATGGCGGACGGCGCGGCGGATGAGGCGCCGCAGCACGTAGCCGCGCCCCAGATTGGAACTGGTGACCCCGTCGGCAATCAGGTGGGTCACCGCCCGGCTGTGGTCGGCAATGATTTTGAGGGAGGTTTGCTGGTCTGTACTGGCGGCAAGGTAGTCCTCCAGGGGTGAGCGCCGGGCAACGGCGGCCATGAGGGGATAGATAAGGTCCGTTTCATAGTTATTGGGCTTGCCTTGCAGAATCCGGGCCATGCGCTCCAGACCCATGCCCGTGTCGATGTTCTTGTTGGCCAGAGGTGTCAGAACGCCGTCGGCATTCCGATTGGACTCCATGAACACCAGGTTGTAAAACTCTATGAAGCGCTCGTCGTCTTCCAGATTGATGGCCTCGTCACCCTTCTCCGGCTGCAGGTCGTAGTACAGTTCGGAACACGGACCGCAAGGACCTGTGGGGCCGGCACTCCAAAAGTTGTCCGCTGCACCCATGGGCACGATCCGGTGGGGGGCTACTCCCACCGTTTCCGTCCAGATGGACGTGGCTTCCCGGTCCTCGTGGAACACACTCACCACTAGGTGCCGAGGGTCCAGTCCGAATACCTCCGTGCTCAGTTCCCAAGCCCAGCAAATGGCCTGCTCCTTGAAGTAGTCCCCAAAGGAAAAGTTGCCCAGCATCTCGAAGAACGTGTGATGGCGCGCCGTGCGACCCACATTCTCAATATCATTGGTTCGAATGCACTTCTGGGCACTGGTGGCCCGCTGAGCAGGCCGCGGTTTTTGCCCAAGAAACACGGTCTTGAAGGGAAGCATCCCCGCAATGGTGAGGAGGACAGTGGGGTCGTCCGGCACCAGGGAGGCACTGGGCAGCAGGCGGTGGCCACGGGCTGTGTAGAAGTCCAGGAAGGCGAGGCGGATGGCCGCGCCACTACGGGGCTGCTGTTGTGCCGACAACATGATGGCTGGGGACGGGGATGCCTTCATGGTGGAGAAGCATAGTGAAAGGCGATGACTCCGCAGTCCCAAGGAACTGGTCATGGCCTGCCATGATCTGGCAAGTTAAGGGGAAGCACCGCTGACCACCGCCTTCAGCCAGGGTCAGGGTGTGCCACGTCTCATGCTTTTCGACCAAAGGGGTCTATGAGCCTTCTGCACGCGCTATGGGACGGCGATGGTCTTGTGCTGTGGGCTGATGCCTGGTGTCTGGTGGATCGACAGACTCCTGTGGAGGAACCACTGGTCCACCCTTTTGCCCTCTCGCGGCAGGACTTGCACCGTTGCCTGACCAGCCAGCAACGCCTGCCGGAGGCCCCTCTGCAACCTGTGGATCGTCTGCTGAGCTTGCCCAGTCGGGATCTGCGCCGCTCCCGCCGCCGGCGGCGCGCCAGCAGTGGCAGTGAGTGGGAAGTGTGGAGCGGCCTTCCCCTGCTTGCCGGAGAGGCCATCCCTGAGCAGTGTCAATGGTGGCCTTGGCGCATTGAAGGGCTGAAGCTGGCCATGGCGGATCTGCCCACGTGGCTCAATGCACTGCCCCTCAGTGGCGAGCACCCGGACCTGGGGGATGAGCTGCGCTGGTTGGCCCATCTACAGCGCTGGTGCCTCAGCCTCGTGGCTCGTGGCCGCTGGCTGCCTGTGGTGGAGGCCACAGGGGATCACTGCTGTGCCCGCTGGCAACCGTTGATCAATCGCGAGGATGACCGGTATCGCCTGGAAACCATGGCATTACACATGCCCCAGGCACTGCTCTCCGGTCAGGAGCCGCTGAACACCCTGGCCTGCCGTCGCCCCGAGCAGCAGCGCCTGCAGGTGGCCAGCATGGTGGCGGCCCTCCTGGACACCCAGATGCGTGCTGCCTTCACGCCGCTGGAGGAGGGCCTGGATGAGCTGTTGGACAGTTGGCAGCAGGCCCTCGCCTCCCCGGAGGGCTTTCTGGCCAGCAACGGGGATGGGGTGGAGCGCCTGCAGGCGGCCACCAACCACTGGCGCCAGGTGGTCATGGGCCAATTGGCGCCAGCGCGGGCCTGCCTGGAACTGCAAGCCCCCACACCACAGCAGGGAGAACAGGACAGTCACCACTGGCCGCTCCGCTTTGGTCTTCAAGCCGCTGTTGATACCGGTCTCTGGCTGGATGCCGAGGCCGTTTGGGCCGCTGGCGACAATGCCGTCCACATTGGTGAAATCCCGGTGGACAAGCCCAGCCAACTGCTGCTGGAGGGCCTGGGTCGGGCCCTGTCCGCCTTTACGCCCCTTGAGCGGGGACTGGAGGGCGCCACCCCGTCCGGCATGAGCTTGACGGCGGCGGAGGCCTTTGTGCTGGTGCGCACCGCCAGCCGTCGCCTGCGGGATCTGGGGGTTGGCGTCAAGCTCCCTGCCACCCTTAGCGATGGCCTGGCCGGGCGCATGGGGCTGGCCATCCAGGCGGATCTGCCGCCAGAGTCCCAGGGCTTCAGCTTGGGAGAATCTCTGCAATGGCGCTGGACCCTGATGATTGGCGGCCAGCCCATCACCCTCAACCAACTGGAGCGGCTGAGTGCCCAGAAGAGCCCCCTAGTGAACCACGGCGGGCAGTGGGTGGAACTGCGCCCTGGCGACATCAAGGCGGCGGAAGCGTTCTGCCTAGGGGAACCACGGTTCAGCCTGGAAGACGCCCTGCGGCTGGCTGGTGACGACTCGGAGGCTCTGCAGCGGCTGCCGGTGCATCGCTTTGAGGCGGGACCACGGTTGCAGCAGGTGTTGGAGCAGTACCATCACTACAAGCAACCCGACCCCCTGCCCGCGCCGGAAGGGTTTTGCGGCCAGTTACGCCCTTACCAGGAGCGGGGATTGGGCTGGCTGGCCTTCCTCTATCGCTTTGGTCAGGGGGCCTGCCTGGCGGATGACATGGGTTTGGGGAAAACCATTCAACTGCTGGCCTT
>NZ_FITM01000025.1 GCF_900047545.1 Candidatus Synechococcus spongiarum | reverse complement strand
TGCAAAGGCTGAATAGACCACAGCGGGGTTCCCTTTTCCCCTCTCCCCCTCCTCGTTAGCCTTCCCAAGGCCCCAAGCCAGCACAAGGGCAGGTTTCCCGCCTCACCTTATCCAGAATTGGGGTAAAGATGTTAGATCTTGTCCAGAATGGATTCGACGGTAGCCATCCAGACAAAGGGTCTGGCTTGAGCGTTGTACTACTCTACAAAGGTATTGATTTTACAGGTGATTTTTCCCACGTTGTGGAAAGAATCGCAGTGGATGGCTTTCTCGGTAATGATGCCAAACCAGTGTTCCACTTGCTTGATCCATGAGGCCATAGGTGGGGGTGAAATGCAGATGGAATCTGGGCCGCCGTGCCAGCCACTCCTTCACCTTGGCGTGTTTATGGGTGCCGTAGCTATCAATAGTCAGAAGCTATTTCTGGATCGGTTGGAGGAGATGACACCGTGGGAGAAGCTGTTGGAGTAGATCAGGCCCTACTACCCCAATGAAGAGAAGGGGAGAGAGCCTTGCCCGTTAGAGGGGATGCTGCGGATGCATTGTGTCCAACTCTGCTACAACGTCAGTGATCCGGGAATGGAAGACATGCTCTATAGGGTGGAGAGCGTGCGCCACTTTAGCGGTATCCGGCTGGAGAAGGTGTCGGACGAGACGATGATCCTCAACTTCCGCCATCTACTGGAGCGCCAGGGACTGGGGCGTGTACTGTTTGAGATCATCAAGGAGTATCTGGCAGAGCAAGGGTTGATGCTCAAGAAAGGAGCAGTTATGGATGCCAGCATCATTGCGGTGCCGTCATCGACGAAGAACCGCAAAAGAGAACGTGACTCTGAGATGAAGCAGACAAAGAAGAGAAACCAGTGGCACTTTGGCATGAAGCTGTATATCGGCGTGGATGATCAAAGCGGTCTGGTGCATAGCTTGGCGAGCACTGCTGCCAACGTGCATGACATGATTGCTTCAGAACGACTGCTCCACGGAGAAGAGGTTTGTGTCTAGGGGGATGCAAGTTATCAGGGGATCGAGAAGCGCAAAGCCCACCAGAATAGCAAGGTGGCATGGGCACATTGCGATGCAGCTAGGCCAACACAGGAAATTGGCCAGAGGCCGATTGGAAAGACTGATGGAAGAATGCAAGGCCAGTGTGAAGGTAAAGGTGGAACACCTGCTTTTTCATGCGAAGCAGATGTTTGGCTACAGCAAGGTGCGCTACCGCAGCCTGGCGAGGAATGAGAATCGGCTGGCGCTGCTGCTTGGATTTGCCAATTTGCTGCGTGCCCAATCTTGTACGGCATGAGTCTCATGGGATCGATGTATCTGACGAACATTAGTTATATAAAAATCCAACAATTCAGCAAGAATTTAGCCTGTTTTCTGATCGTTTTGGACCAGTTTAAGCCAATTTTGACTGGCGTAGCCGGCCTATCGCCATACAAAATCCTATATGGCCCGCTTTTGGAAGCTAATTCAGAGGTTCTTAAGTATGTAAGCCCCTTTTAATGTAACTAAGCTATAAAATTATCAAGACGACCCCACCAGCTTCTGCCTTAAAGTCCGAATACGATCCCGCAGCTTGGCAGCTTCCTCAAATTTCAAATCCTGGGCACAGATTTTCATCTTGTCTTCCAGTTGGCTGATGAGTTCGGGCAGGGCAGCAAGGGGTATGTCGTTGTTTTCCGCCTGGACCGTGGCAGTTTCCAATTGGCCCTGGCTCAGTCGTCTGGATAACTCCAAGTCCGCCAGGATGGGATTGCCCTTGGTTTTGGTGGCTACAGCCTTGGGTGTAATGTTGTGGCGGCTGTTGTACTCCTGTTGCACTTCACGGCGCCGCTCCGTTTCCTCAATGGCCTTGGCCATGGAATCTGTCAACTGGTCACCATATAGAATGGCCATCCCCTGCACATGGCGGGCGGCACGACCAATGGTTTGAATCAGGGAGCGATCCGAGCGCAGAAAGCCTTCCTTATCCGCATCAAGAATGGCCACCAGAGACACTTCCGGTAGATCCAGTCCTTCCCGCAGCAGATTCACCCCCACCAGCACGTCGTAGGTGCCCATGCGTAGATCCTGAATCAGCTCGATCCGCTCGATGGAATGGATCTCGGAATGAAGATATTGCACCTTGACGTGATGGCCGGCCAGGTAATCGCATAAGTCTTCGGCCATGCGCTTGGTGAGGGTGGTTACCAGGGTGCGCTCACCTCGCCCACTGCGGGCGCGGATCTCCGCCAGCAGGTCATCCACCTGGCCAGCGCTGGGGCGCACACTGATCTCTGGATCCACCACACCAGTGGGGCGGATCACCTGGCGCCGGACGGCATCGCCGGAGCGCCCCAGTTCCCAATCTCCGGGGGTGGCGGATACAAAGATGGCCTGCCTTACCTTGGCCCAGAACTCCTCCGCCTTCAGGGGCCGGTTATCCGCGGCGCTGGGCAAGCGGAAACCGTGGTTGATGAGCACCTGCTTGCGGGAGCGGTCACCGTTATACATACCCCGCAATTGGGAGCAGGTGACATGGCTTTCATCGACCACCAGCAGCCAGTCATCCGTGAAATAGTCCACCAGACACTCCGGTGGAGTGCCTGCCGGGCGACCCGTGAGGTGGCGGGCGTAGTTTTCCACTCCGTTACAATAGCCCACCTCCTGGAGCATCTCCAGGTCATACCTGGTGCGTTGCTCCAGACGTTGCGCCTCAACCAGTTTGTTATGTTGATGGAGGATGTCCAGATGCTCCGCCAGTTCTTCGCGAATGGCCACCAATGCGGCCTCAAGGCGTTCTTTGGGGGTCACGAAGTGTTTTGCGGGATAGATGCTCATGCTGTCCAGGCTTTTCAAAATCTCGCCGGTGATGGGATTCACGTAGCGAATGGTTTCAATCTCGTCACCGAAAAATTCAATTCTGACGAGACGATCTTCATAGGCAGGGCCAATTTCCAGTACGTCTCCCCGTAACCGGAAACAGCCGCGACTGATATCCAGATCGTTGCGACTGTACTGGTTGTTGACCAAAGCCCGCAGCGCCTGACGCAAATCAATCGTCTCGCCAACACGAAAGGGCACTGCCGCCTTCAGATATTCAGCTGGCATCCCCAAACCGTAAATACAGCTAATGGAGGCCACCACAATCACGTCTCTGCGCTCAAATAAGGATCGGGTGGCCGAATGGCGCAACATGTCGATTTCTTCGTTGATGGATGCTGTTTTGGCGATATAAGTATCTGTAGATGGCACATAGGCCTCCGGCTGATAATAATCATAGTAGGAGATAAAGTATTCCACGGCGTTGTTGGGAAAGAACTCCCGCAACTCGTTGCAGAGTTGGGCGGCCAGGGTCTTGTTATGGGCCAACACCAGGGTGGGCTTGCCGGTTTGGGCAATCACGTTGGCGATTGTGAAGGTTTTGCCCGTGCCCGTGGCGCCCAGCAGGGTCTGATAGGGACATTGCCGCCGCACGCCATAGACCAACTCCGCAATGGCCTGCGGCTGATCCCCCATGGGCTGATAGGGCGCTGTGAGGGCAAATTGGCCCATGGGCAACTAGGGGCGGATGGGCGAGTCTAGGGTTGGCGCTACACTGGTGGTCAAGGCCTGCCGCAGGCTGCGCACCACGGCCACCATGGCCAGGGGATCCTCCAGGCGGTTCACGGCGCGCCCCACCCCGACGGCGGCGGCGCCAGCGGCAATGGCCATGGGGGCGGTCACCGCACTGAGGCCAGAGGCACACAGCACCGGCACCCGCACCATACGGCTGATGGCATGGGCAGCGGCCAGGGTGGGCACCGCCTTTTCAATGAGTCCCTGGATGCCGGCGCTTTGAGGTTGGCTGCTGGTGCCCCCTTCCGTCTGGATCAGGTCTGCCCCAGCGGCCACCAACTGTTCCGCCAACCGCTGTTGCTCCGACAGGGGCAGGCGGTGGGGAACGGTGACGGACAGGGGCACGTCAGCCACAAGCGCCCGACTGCGCCGGGTCAACTCCAGCACCTCCGCCCCGGTAAAGTCCCGCCCCTGGTCGTAGAAGCAGTCGAAATTGCCGATTTCCACCAGATCGGCCCCGGCAGCCACCACGGCGGGAAAGCGTTCCGGCTCCACGGCGGAGACGCAGACGGTGGCCACGCCACAGGATCGCGCCAGACGCACCAGTTGGGGATCGGCGGCAATGTCCACCAGATCGGCCCCACCCACCACGGCAGCGTTGCACACGGGGCGCACCCGTTCGGTCGCAAAGGTTTGCAAGCCGGCAATGATTTTGAGGCCCTGGCGGGCGGCAAGACAGGCCGCAAGGCGGGCAGGAAGGGTCATGGGCGGGGGCCGAAACGGGCACACTTCATGTTAGATGTTCCGTCTGCAAGAGACCGGCCATTCCTCCATGGGCCATGCTGGTTCCCCCCCAGCTGGTTCTCCCGGCCAGCGGGTTCAATCTATCCCGTCCTGGAGCCGCTGGCACCACCGGCTGCACAGGTCTCTCCTGGCATCTCCTGATCTGCTGCCGTCCGGAGCGGCCCTCCTGGTGGCGATGTCCGGGGGGCAGGATTCCCTCTGCCTGCTGCGCCTGCTGCAAGACCTTCAACGTCTCCACCACTGGTCGTTGCAGGTGTTCCACGGAGATCACCGCTGGCAACCCGACAGTGGCGCCAATGCTGCCCATGTGCAGTCCCTCTGCGCCACGTGGGGGCTCCCCTGTCACCTGGAGGTGGCCAGCAGCCATCTCCCCAGCGAAGCGGCGGCACGCCAATGGCGCTATGGCCGCGCCATCGCCCTGTGCCGTCGTTTGGACTGTAGTCAGCTTGTGACGGGTCACACCGCCACGGATCGAGCCGAGACCCTCCTGTTCCACCTGTGCCGTGGCAGTGGCAGCCATGGTCTGGGGAGTCTCCGCCCCCAACGCCCACTGGCACCGGGCCTCCAGCTCACACGCCCCCTGCTCCATTTCACCCGGCAGGACACCCTCCAGTGCTGCCAGGCGTTGAAGCTGCCCATCTGGAGCGATGCCAGCAACGAGGACCAGCGCTTGGCCCGTAACCGCATTCGGCAGCGGGTGCTGCCGGAGCTGGAGCAGGTGAACGGCGCCGCCGTGGCCCACATGGCGGCCTGCGCCCAACAACTAGCCGAGGAAAGCGACCTGCTGGATCAACTGGCGCGGGAGGCCCTGTCCACCATGGGGGCCAACCAGTCCACCAGCCTCAGCCCGCAAGCGCTGGCGGCTCTGCCCCGCGCTCTGGCCAGCCGCTGCCTGGTCCACTGGATTCGGGACCACACCGGCCGCGATCCTGATCGACGGCAGCTCAACCAACTGCTGCTCAGCCTGAGCCACCCCAAGACCACGGACCAGACCATGGCGATCCTGGACGGGGGGTGGCGTTGGCGCTGGCGGGGTGGGTGTATCCATCTACAAAGAGGGGAACCCTGAGACGGCCAGGCCCTCAACCGCCCATGGATCCCCGCCAAGCCCGGCAACTCCGGGATGCAGCCACCCCATCCGAGACGACCGCCAAGGATGAACCCACGGCTGAAGACGGGTTGCTGCTGGAGTTCCCCATGCAGGAGCACCACCACCGGATCATCTCCACTTTTATGGCGGAGCACCAACGGGACCCTTCCCGAGACGGCTCTGGCACAAGCGCCAACCGGCTGCCAGTTCCGGGTGTTCTCCAGACATTTACCATCCGGCTGAAAACCTGGTGGGCACAGCGGGCGCACCATAAGGCGCCCTCTTAGGGCTGAATTCAATCTCAGGCATCGGGCTCCAACTGCCCGGAGCGAATCAGCATGGCGCGGGAGCGGGCGCATTCTGCCTCCGCCTCCTCCAAACCCATGGTCTCAATGAGCCAGCCCAACTCCTCCTGCTCCGCCTCGTTCAGGGTCAGACCATAGCGATGGGCCAGAAGGAGAGCTTGCTGGTGTTGTTCGTTGCCAGAGGTGTGGCGCCCGGTCAGGCTCACAGGACCTTATGTCGGGGTGGCGAAACCAGCTTAGGCTGCATCAGCCCAGCTTCCTTTGTGACACTTGGTGAACGGCGGTTGTAGAAATCTAAATTAAACCTGAAGTTAGAAGTAGACCTGACTTCAGGCCATACCCCCATTCTCCAAGGAGGCTTTCATGGGCAAACACATCCTCCCCGACCGTCCCCCCTCCGCGTTCAACGGCAACACCGGCATGAGACTGGCGCCGCCGGGACTGCTTCAGGTTGATCGCTGGAAGCATCTCACCGAAGAACCAGTGACAGCCACCAGCAGTTCTACCCACGCGAAGGTGCCTGAAGAGGGTTGAAATAAATGCCTTGATGCAGAAGCCCAACAGTTCCGGGATACAACTGCCCAGGAGCTTGGAGTGAAGAGTGCTGAGAATTGATCTGGCAACAGCACTTGTAAAAACCAGGACCGACCTTTGCCGAAGGTACATGGTGGGTTGCTTGGGAACTCTAGCTCTCCCTTGACTTGGGCGCCTGATTCAGGAACAATCACATCCATCGCTCGGAAAACGCCTCCCTGGTAATTTCCACCAACTTCGAGACACAATCCGAGATGCTCAAGCGGCTGGTGTTGGAGAATGTTGGTCCAGCCCCCAGGATGGAGTTGAACTTGGCTCCCCGGCTGAATCTCAGCATCGGGGACAACGGACTGGGCAAGAGCTTCCTGCTGGATGTGGCCTGGTGGGCATTGACCCGAAAGTGGCCCCGTGACCTGAATCCTCGCCTGATGTCCGGGTATCAAGCCCGTCCCACAGATATCAGGTGTGCGCGACAGGTCATCCTGCTGTTCGACGAAGTTGATGCTCACTTACACCCCCG
>NZ_FITM01000142.1 GCF_900047545.1 Candidatus Synechococcus spongiarum | reverse complement strand
GTTGCCGGGGATTCCGTAGGATCATCAAAGCTCTTACCTCCATATGCTGGACCTGCTGCACCGCCCCCGCCGTCTGCGGCGCACGCCCGCCCTGCGGGCCATGGTGCGCCAGACCTCTCTGCAGGCCACGGATCTGATCTACCCCCTCTTCGTCCATGAGGAAGACAGGAACGAGCCCATTGGCTCCATGCCCGGCTGCCAGCGCTGGTGTCTGGACGCCCTGGGGGACGAGGTGGGCCGCGCCTGGGATTTGGGGATCCGCTGTGTGGTGCTGTTCCCCAAGGTGGCCGATGGCCTCAAAAGCGAGGATGGTGCCGAGTGCTTCAACGAAGGCGGCTTGATCCCCCGCGCCATCCGCCGCCTCAAGGCGGAACACCCCCACATGGTGATCATGACCGATGTGGCCCTGGATCCCTACTCCAGTGACGGTCACGACGGCATCGTGAGTCCCCATGGGGTGGTTCTCAACGACGAGACGGTGGAGATTCTCTGCCAGCAGGCCCTGGCCCAGGCGCGCGCCGGCGCGGATCTGATTGGCCCCAGCGACATGATGGATGGCCGGGTGGAAGTTATCCGCACCACCCTTGACGACCACGGCTTCACGGACGTGGGTATCATCTCCTACACCGCCAAATACTCCTCCGCCTATTACGGTCCCTTCCGGGACGCCCTGGATTCCGCCCCCCGCGCCAGCGGTGATAAGCCCATCCCCACCAACAAGGACAGCTACCAGATGGATCCAGCCAACAGCAGGGAGGCCCTTATCGAGGCGGATCTAGACAACGGTGAGGGGGCTGATATTCTCATGGTCAAGCCCGGCCTGGCCTATCTGGATATTGTGGCTAAGCTGCGGGACAAGAGTACCCTGCCCATTGCCGCCTACAACGTGAGCGGTGAATATGCCATGGTGAAAGCCGCGGCAGAGCGGGGCTGGATTGAGGAGCGCCCCGTGGTGCTGGAAACTCTGCTCTGCTTTCGTCGTGCCGGGGCGGACTTGATTCTCACCTATCACGCTCCTGATGCCGCCCTGTGGTTACGGAAGGGCTGAGGGGGGCGCCAGGTTCACGGTTTCCGGGCAGCGCAACCGATCCCGCTCCAGCAGCCTCTGCAGGCGGGGCGTGATGCCCAATTCCGCGTTTTGCCAGAGGCGACCGAATTCTCGATCAAAGGCGGCCGCCAGCTTGGGATGCCTGATCACCAGCAGCGTCTCGTCGTTTTGATGGGCCGCCGAGGGGCTCCAGTTGAAGCTGCCGGTGATCACTGTGGTGTTGTCCACCACCGCAAACTTGTGGTGGAGCTTGTCCCCCCGCGCAAGCTGGGGAACGCCCACGTCCGCCAAACCCGGTGGCCAGGGCCTGTTGCCGTCCTCAATCCGGCAGCGCCGGTCGGGGCGCACTACCCCCGCCAGGTCCAGCAGTTCGCTGTAGCTGCGGGTGGCAAAGCCCGGATCCACCATGAGGCGCACCTTGACGCCCCGCCGGGCCAGGGTCTCCAGCCGGTTGGCAATGCCTTGATCGCTGAACACGAACAGGGCCATGTCCACCTGCTTGCGGGCTGTGGCCAGCACCCCTTCAATGAAGGCGAGACCATTGTTGCCGTCCCGCCGGGGATGGGGAGCAAAGAGCACCTGCAACTGGCCTTCCCCCTGCCGCAGCCCAACGCTGCCGCCACCACCCTTGCCCAGGCCAAAGCGGCCGTCCTCCAGCCCACCGGGGCCGTCCCCCCAAAGGCGGGCGAACTCCTCTTCGAACAGACGGGCCAAGGCAGTGGAGTGAATCCTCACCATGTGGTTGGCGTTGCCCCGGGAATGGGGGGCGCCAGCATCGCCGTGGATGCCGGAACTGGTGAAATTGGCGGAGCCGGTGACCACCTCCCGGCCGTCCACCACCAGGAACTTGTGGTGCATCAGCCCACTGCCGGCACTGCCGTCCGCCGTGTCGTCCAGGAGGGGCACACCCCCCTCCAGCAGCAGGGCCACCGCATCCCCCGCCTGTCGTTCCGCCTGGGTGACGGTGCCGTCCTGGTTGCCGTCCGCCAGATCGTGGAGCCGTTGCCAGCGGTGCCGGGCATGGTCATCCAGTTCGGAGGGGTGCTGACGACTCCACGGGGTGGAGTAGCTGTTCTCCAGTACCACCCGCACCTGTACCCCGGCGCGGTAACGCTCCACCAGGGCCTGGGCGATGCGGGGCAGAGTCAACTCCTGCACCGCCAGGCTGATGCTGCGCTGCGCCCCGACAACGGCATCCAGCACCACCTGCTCCAGGTCGTCTCCCTGGCGTAGGGTGTCCGTGAGAGGGCTACGGTAGCGGGTTTGGCGTCGTTGATTGAAGTAGACGCTGATGCCGTCGGCAGTGGCGGCAGGACCTGCAACCTGTTGCTGCCCCACAAATGTGGAGGCTGTCGCGCAGGAGGCCAGCAGCAGCGCCAGGGGGACGACGAAGGAGAGGGGACCGAACATCGTCACTCCCCCGCACCGGGAATGAGGCCGGGATCACGACCCCGTTGCAGCGCCAGCCGCACCAGTTTCAGGCGTTCCAGTTGACCCTCCAGGTAGTGGTGCAAGTGGGGATCGGGCTGCCGTCCCAGGCCGTAGACAATCTCCAGCCTTTCATCATGGTCCTGGCGACAGCTCTGCTCATGGTGGTCCAGGAGGGTTTCATTCAGGGGATGGCCTTGGAGACAGAGGGCATGGAGTTCCGTACTGACGGAGGCACGGCCTTGGGCCCGGGCAAGTTGGGCTGGACTGAGCATGGTGCAGGGTGCAAACACACCCAGGATTCCCGCAGTGCAGTCTTCTTGGACCCGATGCCCTGTAAGCACAGGAGAAGATAACAGCGTGTAAACATCTCAGGCTTCAGGTGGGTTTGCAGGAGGGATGACCTCTCTAAAAAGTCGGAGACCATAAAAGAAATCAGGCGGGCTGCAGGCCAGCCGCATCTCCTCCTGCTTCGTCATGGTGCTGCTATTAGAGCAGTTGGACGACAACCTGTTGTATCGATGGCCAGCAAGCCTGGAACCAGGCTGAACAGACTCTCCCTGGTGCTGTTTTCCCTTACCAGCCGGGCAAGGCTTTGGCAAGGCAGACCCATCTTCAACAGGAAGGCGATTATTGAAGCAGTTGCGCCAGCTTCTCATGGAGTTGGTCGATAACATAACTA
>NZ_FITM01000036.1 GCF_900047545.1 Candidatus Synechococcus spongiarum | reverse complement strand
AGTCCGGGCTGGCCTGGGGATTGTCTCCGTAAAAGTCCACGATGACCTGCTGCAGCACCGCCAGGAAGGCGTCCCGTACCGCAGGGGACACCAGCACGTAATCCGGGGCAAGGCAGGTTTGGCCGGCATTGAGGAACCGTCCCCAGGCAATGCGGCGGGCCGCAAGAGATACGTCGGCATCCTCCGCTACCAGACAGGGATTTTTGCCCCCCAACTCCAGGGTCACGGGTGTCAGGGTTTGGGCCGCCTGCTCCATCACCAACCGGCCCACTCGGTTGCCACCGGTGAAGAACACGTGGTCAAAGCGGTGGCTCAGCAAAGCCTTGGCCGTTTCCGGTCCCCCCATGGCCACGGACACCACGTCGTCGTCCATGTGCTGCCGGAGCCGTGCAGCCAGAACCTCCCCTGTGCGTGGCGCATGTTCCGACGGCTTGAGCACAGCGGTGTTGCCCGCCCCCAGGGCGGCCACCAGGGGGGACAGCAGCAGCATGAGGGGGTAGTTCCAGGGGCCGATGATCAGGACGCAACCCAGGGGCGCCGCCACCACCCGGGCCCGGGATGGCTGCAGGATCAACGGCACCACCACCCGCTCCGGCCGCAACCAGTGGCGCAGTTGCCGCTGAAACAACCTCAACTCCTGGCGAACGCTGGAGATTTCGTAGTAAGACTCGATTGGGGGTTTGCGCAGATCTTCCGCCAACCCCGCCAGCAGGTCCTCTTCCGGCTGTAAAGACTTCTCCAGCCGCCCCAACTGCTCCAACCGCCAGGCCAGGGAGCGGGTGTGGCCCCGGGTCACCACCTGACGTTGACGGGCAATCCGCGAGGCGAAATCACCAGAGTCCATCCTTATCGCACCAGTAGAACGGGGCAGGGCGCCTTGACGCGAACGTAATCGCTGATGGACGAGCCCAGCAGCTTGTCCAGGTCCACCAGGTTGCGGGCCACGCTGGGGCGCCGATCCGGCGAGGCCAATACCAGCAGATCGCTATTGCCGGCCTCGACGGCAGCACAGATCTCCTGGGCCGGATTGCCGCTGCGCTCCTCTGTCTCCACGTTCATCCCCAAGCGGCGCGCACCCAGGCGGGCCTTGTCAAGGATGCGTTTTGCCACCTGGCTGCCGCCGCTCCGGTTGCTCACGTGGACCACCCGCACCGCCATGCCCTCCACCCCCCGGGCCAGGTCACAGGCCAGGTTCAGGGCGCTATTGCTGATGGCTGTGCCGTCCACCGCCACTAGCAGCCGGTTGGGATGGCGCACATAGAGGTCATCCCGCACCAGCAGCATGGGCCGCCTGGACAACTGAAACACGTACTGGCTGGCGCTGTTCACCAAGATGGACTGCAACCGCCCCACCCCCCGTGAGCCCATGACCATCAGGTCGGCGTTGATTTCATCCGCCACCGCCAGCACCGTCTGTTTGACGTCCCCTTGACGAAGGATGGTGGTCACCGTGGCGGGATCCAGCTTCATGGCGCCAACGGCCTGGGCCAGCAGTCGGGCGCCTGTTTCCATACCATCCGTCAGGGAGTATTTGCCCTGCACGTTCAGCACATGGAGCAGGGTGAAGCGGGCCCCCGCGAAGCTGGGCATCCTCTGCATCATGCCGACCATGGTTTCCACATGGCCTTTGCCGGAGTCTGCCACAAGAATGTTCCGAAACATAAGACGAGGTTGGAAGCAAGACCACCACTATCCGCCAGCCGGTGGCTGTCTTGTCCTGTTTGCATCCTGGTTGCAACGGTGGCGCAACGGTGTTGTCCCATGTTCGTGGCGGAGAATCGGGGATCATCAGGTTCAGTCCTGGGGGACCTGCTGTATAGCTCCAGCTACCACGGGATGCCCACGGTTTGCCAATAGGTGAACAGTTCTTTGAACTGCACAAGAACTCCTGCCATAGGATCTGGTGGATTTTCCAGATTGTCCTAAGTCTTAAACATTGGCTGCATTGCTGATCTGAACCAGGGGCGGTCAGCAGACAGTAGACCACCAAGCCCTGTAGAGTTGCCCCGAGGCTGATTCGCTTCCCATGCCTCCTTTCCCTTCCGGACCCATTGATTAGCTACAATCTGGAACCATAGGCACTGATTTTGCCATTGTCTGGGCTGAAATCAGGGGACTGCACAGGCGATTTGACGAACAGAGCAAGCGAATTGGCGAGCTTAGGCTCAGGACTCATAACCAGAAGATGGGAGTGGCGGCGAGGAGGACGGCAGA
>NZ_FITM01000051.1 GCF_900047545.1 Candidatus Synechococcus spongiarum | reverse complement strand
CCCGCTTCCACCCCTGCTTGCCCCCACCCCGCCAGGGGGCGGGCAGCACCCTGGCTCAACAACTCCACCACGGCCTGCGGGGACTGGCGCTGACGGCCCTGCGGCAGCCCCCCTGGGAGCGCATTGTGCAGCTGGAGTTCGGCAAACGACCTGGCGCCGTGGTGGAGCGCCGACTGGTGTTGGAGTTGATGGGTCGCCACAGCAACCTGTTCCTTCTGAATGCGGGGGACCGGATCATGGCCATGGGGCGGCAGGTGAAGCCCCGGCAGTCCCGTGTTCGCCCCCTGGGCTGTGGTGACCACTACAGTGCTCCACCGTCTGCCCCGGGCCGGGCGCCGGATGAACAGGAATCCTGCGCCAGTTGGCAGAGACACCTGCAACTGGCGCCCCTCCCCCTGGCCCAGGCCCTCTGGCAGCACTATGGCGGCATCAGCCCTAGCCTGGCCCGCCAACTCTGTGGCGCCGCCGGGATTGACGCCACACTCTGTGTCACGGCGCTGACCACGGCCCAGTGGCAGGCCCTCCATCAGCAATGGCAACACTGGCTGACTGCCCTGGAGGCCCGGCGGTTCCGGTTTGAGCTGGAAGGGGATCAGGGTTATCACGTGTGGGCAGCACCGCCGGCGGCCCAGAGCAGTGCCAGCTTTACTGATGAAGCGGACCATGGGGTGGGTCTTGCCCTGGCGGCATTCCATGACCGCCACCTCCACCATGCCCGAATGCAGCGGGATCACCAGCGCCTGGTGCAGGTTCTGGGCAAGGCCATGGCGGGAGAACAGCGGCTGCGGGACGATGTCCAGCAACGCTTGGCCGCTGTGGCGGACCACACCACCCTGCAGCGCCGGGCGGACCGGCTGATGTGCTGCCCGGATCTCCAGCGCAGTGGGCTCACCACCCTGTTGGCGGCAGATCCCATGGGAGGTCCTGAGGAGTCCGTTCCCCTGGACCCGGAGATCACCGTCCTGGCCAACGCCCAGCGGCTCTACCAAAAAGCCCGCAAGCTGCGCCGGTCCTGCCAGGTGCTGGAACCACGCCTGGGGTGCCACCGCCAGCGGTTGGCGCGGCTGGAATCCGCCCATGACCAATTCCTGCTCCACTGGAGCGGCGCCCCGCCGGATCAGCACCAGGCCCTGCTGGAGGAGTTGGAGGATGAGCTCCGTGAACTGGAGTTGGTGCGCTGCCGCTCTGTGGCTTCCCCAGCCGGAACATCACCATCCCAGCCCCTGCAACTGCGCAGCCCCGGCGGGCTGCGACTGCTGGTGGGGCGCAACAACCGCCAGAACGACCGCATCAGCATCCAGGAAGCACGCCGCGGTGACCTCTGGTTTCATGCCCAGGAAATCCCCGGCAGCCACGTGGTGCTCAAAGCCAGTGAAGCCACGGGGGCCGACGAGGAGGACGTGCAAACCGCCGCCGATCTGGCGGCTTATTTCAGTCGTGGGCGGGGCAGCGGCGCCGTTGCCGTGGTGAGTACCGAGACCTGCCATCTGCAACGGATTCCCGGCACCGGCCCAGGGGTGGTGCGCTTCCGTGAAAGCCGTGTGTTTTGGGGTCACCCGGATGTGGTGGCGTCCCTACTCCAGAGCAAGGGTCCCTAATCTTTGTGGTGGTTGCGACCATTGCGCCTCTGTGTCCACCCAACTCCCCCTCAAGACGCAGTCTGTGCCCCCGTCCCAGTTCCCCGATGAGGTGGAAATGTCCCTGTTGGACCACCTCGACGAGTTGCGTAACCGCCTGCTGCGGGGCTTGCTGGCCATCGCCACCGGCGCGGGGCTGTGTCTGATTGGGGTGCGGCCGCTGGTGCGCCTTCTGGAGCAACCTGCCCAGGGGATTCGCTTCCTGCAGTTGGCCCCTGGAGAATTTTTATTTGTGTCCTTCAAGGTGGCGTTCTATGGGGGCTTGGCCCTGAGCTTGCCCTATCTGGTCTATGAGACGCTCCAATTTATCCTGCCAGGGCTGAGCCGGGCTGAACGCCGCCTGGTGGTGCCGGCCGTGGCGGCCTCCACGGTGCTGTTCCTGGTGGGCATCACCTTTGCCTGGTGGACCCTGGTGCCGGCCGCACTGCGTTTTCTGGTGGCCTATGGCGCCGACGTGGTGGAACCCCTCTGGTCCATTGAGCGCTACCTGGACTTTGTGCTGCTGCTGCTGCTGGCCACAGGTCTGGCCTTTCAACTGCCGGTGCTGCAGGTGCTGTTGGGTGTGTTCGGTCTGGTGGACGCGGTCACCATGTTGCACTCCTGGCGCTGGGTGGTGATGGGCGCAGCCCTGGCGGGCGCCGTGCTGACCCCCTCCACGGATCCCATCACCATGGTGCTCCTCAGCAGCGCCATCACCCTCCTCTTCCTGTTGGGTGTGGGTCTGGTGGCCCTGGTGCATTGGCGCCGACCCCAGGCCAACTGATTGGGCGTTGGCCGCTTTGATGGCAACAGCTACAGCAACGGCAGGCTAAGGGCTTTGCCCAGGCGGGGCCGGTCGGTGGTGGTCCGCAGCCATGTGCGCACCGCTTCCCCCTTGCCCAGTTGATTGACGGTCTCCACCAAGTCCATCAGTCGGGCCATATAGGTAGATTCGTCCAGGGGGAAGGAGAGTTGCTCCAGATAGCACCACATGATTTGCAGGTAGATGCGCCGGCGCCGCTGAATCAAGTGGACGTCATACGAGGCACCCCAGCGTTGTTGCAGCAGAGCGCAGACTTCAGCGGCGGTGAGTGGACCCGTTGCCATGGCCAGTCTTTTTTGCAAAACGCCACAGTCCTGTTGTGACTGCCGTCAGTGGGAGCAGTCACGTCTCCATAATGCAGAGGCTACGGTCTAAAATGCTACAGCCAGCGTGGATCCCCAACCTGTTGGGGTGCCCAAGACCATTCTCTCCCGCAGCAGATGACACAGCTCCAGGCTAGTGATGTTCCCGGAATGGGGCGCCGTCAATTCATGAACCTGGTCATGTTCGGCTCCCTCACCGGCGTGGCCCTCGGCGCCCTGTATCCCGTCGTCAGCTACTTTATTCCCCCTAAGCCAGGGGGAGGTGGCGGTGGCACCACCGCCAAGGACGCGCTGGGCAACGACGTGACCGCCAGTGGCTGGCTGGCCAGCCACCCGGAGGGGGACCGCAGCCTGGTGCAGGGCCTCAAGGGCGACCCCACCTACCTCCTGGTGAAGGCGGAAGGGACCCTGGCCGGCTTTGGCATCAATGCTGTATGTACCCACCTGGGTTGTGTGGTTCCCTGGAATCCAGGCAAGAATCGCTTCATCTGCCCCTGCCACGGGTCCCAGTACGACGACAACGGCAAGGTGGTGCGTGGCCCGGCTCCCCTCTCCCTGGCTTTGGCCCATGTGGAGGACGGCAACGACGTGGTCTTCCTCAAGCCATGGAAAGAAACAGACTTCCGCACCGGTGACTCCCCCTGGTGGGTCTGACGTTGCAAGAATCATCCGCCACCCACGCTCACCCACCGTTCATGCCTCCCCTATGTGCTCTGGTCGTCGGCCTCCTTCTGGCTGGCTTGACCCTCTTTGTTCAACCTGACGCCACCCAGGCCTACCCTTTCTGGGCCCAGCAGGTCGCACCGGAGACCCCGCGAGAAGCCACCGGCAAGCTGGTTTGCGCCAATTGCCATCTGGCCCAAAAAGCCATTCAGGTGGAGGTGCCCCAGGCGGTGTTTCCGGATACGGTCTTCAAGGCAACGGTCAAGGTTCCCTACGAGAAGGGCGCCTTGGAACTGGCCGCTGACGGGAGTCAGGTTCCCCTGCAAGTCGGGGCAGTGTTGATGCTGCCCGAGGGATTTCACCTGGCGCCCCAGGACCGTATCCCCGAGACCATGAAGGAAGAGATGGAGGGGATCTACTACAGCGCCTACAACGACACTTCAGACAATGTCGTTCTTGTGGGTCCCTTGCCCGGCGATGAACACCAGGAACTTGTCTTCCCTGTGCTCTCCCCTGATCCGGCGCAGGACAGCGCCGTCATGTTCGGCAAGTATGCCGTTCATGTGGGCGGCAACCGCGGACGCGGTCAGTTGTACCCCACGGGCGAGCAAAGCAACAACGGGGTCTGGACAGCAGGCGCGGCGGGGGAGATCACCGGTATTGACGACAATGAAGACGGCAGCCACGTGGTCCACATCGCAACGGATGGGGAGACCGTGGTGGATGCCGCCATTCCAGCGGGCCTGGAGGTGATTGTTACCCCTGGAGAGACTATTGCCGCAGGTGCTGCCTTGACCAACGACCCCAACCGGGGGGGCTTCGGACAACACGACACGGAGATCGTGCTGCAGAGCCCATGGCGTATCCTGGGCATGTTGGGCTTCTTCACCCTGGTGCTGGCCACACAAATTTTCTTTGTCCTCAAGAAACGGCAAGTGGAGCGGGTGCAAGCTGCCGGACAGCTTTAAGACCCCGGGAGGGAGGACCGTTCATCCATGGGATTCTCTGGTGTGCTGGGCCTGGTCTTTCAGTCGCCGGGTCCAATGATTCCCCATACCCCTCTGCGCTGGTATGGGGTGCTGATTGCTTTGGCTGTGGCTATTGGCCTCACCCTCTCCAGCAGACTGGCCCGCTGGCGTGGTCTTGATCCCCTGCTGATCTCGGATCTGCTGCCGCTGCTTGCTGTCGCCGCGTTGGTGGCTGCCCGCATCTACTACGTGGCTTTTGAATGGGAGCGCTACCGCGACGCCTGGACGCGGTTGTTTGGGGTGATTCCCATCCCCCGCGCCGTCGCCTTCTGGGAAGGGGGCATCGCCATCCATGGGGGCATGGTGGGGGCACTACTGGCGGTGTGGGTGTTTTCCCGCCTTCGCCAACAACCGTTCTGGGATCTTCTGGATGTTCTGGCGCCGTCAGTGGCCCTGGGGCAGGCCATTGGCCGCTGGGGCAATTTTTTCAATTCGGAAGCGTTTGGCGTCCCCGTACCTGCGGATTTCCCCATCAGCGTCAAGATCCCACCGGCCCTGGTGGATCCCCAGGTGCTGCTCAGCAGCCCAGGGGCCACCCATTTCCACGCCACGTTTTTCTATGAGTCCCTCTGGAACCTGGTGGTCTTTGGTGTGCTGATGGGCCTGCTGCTGCGCTGCCGCCGCCGTGGGTTCCAGTTGTCGGCAGGGGCGCTCACCTGTACCTATGCCATTGCCTACGGCCTGGGACGCTTCTGGATCGAAGGGTTGCGCACCGACCCCCTCTGCCTGTTCTCCAGTCCCCCCTTCTGTGAAGGGGGCCTGCGCATTGCCCAGGTGATGAGTGGGGCCATGGTTGTGCTGGGCAGTCTGGGTCTGGCATGGCTCTACGGCCTGCGGCGCCCCTTGCCGGGCTCGGGTCCCACATCTTGAACGCCGCGACACAACCACAAGGGTCCGTGGCCATTGTGGGGGCCGGGCCTGGTGCCCCCGACCTGCTCACCCTGCGGGCCCATCGGCGTATCCGGGAGGCCCAGGTACTCATCTGGGCGGATTCACTAGTCTCCCCTGCCGTCGCCGCCCTGGCTCCTGCGGACTGCGCACGCATCTCCACCTGCAGTCTCACCCTGGAGGCGGTGATGGAGGTGATGCTGGAGCGAGTTCGTGCCGGCAAGCGGGTGGTGCGCCTCCACGACGGCGACCCTTGCCTCTACGGCGCCCTCCACGAGCAGATCTGCCGCTTGGCGGAGGCCGGTGTGGCCGTGGAGGTGGTGCCCGGGGTCAGCGCCTACCAGGCCACGGCAGCGGCTCTGGGTCAGTCGCTCACCATCCCCGGTGCGGTGCAAACCATTGTTTTGACCCGTGCTGCGGGCCGCACCGGCAC
>NZ_FITM01000165.1 GCF_900047545.1 Candidatus Synechococcus spongiarum | reverse complement strand
CTCCTTCCAGATCCCACTCACTACATCCTAACACCCTCGCCACTTGTTCAGAGGTGCCCTAGTTTTTCTTCCCCCTCCTTGAGCAATCTTCCTGCCTGATACACATCAAGCTGGACGTTCTTCTTGTCATTCTCTGGGCCAATGGAGATGGTCTGCCCAGAGGGAAACCTGCGACCATGGAAGAGACTGGTGTAGTCCATAATGAGCACCTTGTCCCCATCCTCGTCCAGATCCTCTCTCCATTCATCCTGCTGTCTCAGCCTGTCCGACAGCAGAGCAGCCAGAGGTAAGGGGGTGTCATATGTGGCTGCGGCATAGATGCGTATGGCATCCAGCACGGTCGTCTTGCCAACCCCGTTGCGCCCTGTCAACAAGGTCACGCGGCCCAGTTGGGGGATCGAGAGATTTTGAAACCCCCGGAAACCGGAGATGGAGAGGTTTGGCAGTGGCAATTCGCCACCCACGGTATTGTCCGATCAGATCTAAAGTGTGCCACATTGCTGGAGCCTGTGTCCAGGCATTCCCACACACGATCCGCACTACAACAGGTCCAGGGTGTTGATGAGGCCGTTGCACCCATGAGCACACCCATGGTCCAGGCGCCCCAGTCCTTCATTGTCCGCCAGGAGTGTGAGAAGGCCTCATGGCAGCACGGGTTTCGCCGCCCCATGGCGTCAGCCAGCGAGGGCTGGGCCGCTTTTGCCTCCACCACCGTTCCGGGGAATCTGTCCTTGGCCGCCTCTGGAGACCACGGGCCTTGGTTCCTGGCACTGGATCATGGCGGAGTCGTTGAGGCCGTCGGCCTTGCCCCCACCACCATGCCCGGCCCCGGTCTGGCCCGCTACAGCTTCCCTGATCTCGGCGCTCTCTATGGGGTGCTGCCACGGATCTATGCCCTCTCCGCCAGCCTTCCCGATGCGCCGCTGCAGCAATTTGCGGCTCGGGTTCGCAGCCTGCCCCGCACCACCGAGGCGGAGCGGTTGGTGGTTCAGCGCCTCGGCCAGGATATTTTTCGCGCCAGCCTCATGGAGTACTGGCAGGGGCGCTGCCCCCTCACCGGCATCAGCGATCCAGACCTGCTGCGGGCTTCCCACATCATTCCCTGGCAGCATTGCAGGACGGACGCCACCAGGCTGGACGTGCATAACGGCCTGCTCCTCTCCGCCCTCTGGGATGCCGCCTTTGATCGAGGTTTGGTCACCTTTGACGAGACTGGTCAGCCACGGTTTTCACCCCTCCTCAGCCAGGCAGGCCAGGCTGAACTGCGCTGGCAAAAGTCCATACCCATCACATCCAGACACCAGACCCACCTGGCCTGGCACCGCCAACATGTGTTTGGCGAGGTTGGCCCATAGCCTGGCTGGAGCATCCACAGGGTGACCAGCAGGGGGCATCCATGAATCAGGGGCAGAAGCGGCGAGTTGCTGGCCGGCGGCGATCCCGGACGGGATTGGGACCCCCTGGCCGGTCAAGATGGGCTGAGGGATACCTGAGCCGTCATGACCAAGCCCGTGCTTGTCATTGCCAGCAGCAACACCGGCAAGCTGGCGGAGTTTCATGAGCTTTTGCAAGAGGCTTTGCCCCATGGGGCCGTTGATCTGCGCCCTCAGCCGGCGGGAGTGACGGTGGAGGAAACCGGCGCCGACTTCCTGGCCAACGCCTGCCTGAAGGCCACAGCCGTGGCCCGCTTCACCGATGCATGGGCCTTGGCAGATGATTCCGGCCTCTGTGTGGATGCCCTGGACGGCCGTCCCGGCATCCACTCCGCCCGCTATGCCCCCAGCAGTGCCCGGCGGCTGGAGCGACTGTTAGAGGAATTGGCCGGCCGTCAAGACCGCTCGGCCCGGTTCATCACGGCTTTGGCCCTGGCCCGGCCTGACGGCTCCATTGCCCTCACCTCCCAGGGGATCAGCAATGGGCACATCCTGGAGGCCCCCATTGGGGAGGGGGGCTTTGGCTATGACCCCCTGTTCTGGATTCCGGCGGTGGGCCGCAGCTTTGCCCAGATGACGCCCGCGCAAAAACGCCGCCACGGCCACCGCGGCCGCGCCTTTGCCGCCTTGCGACCCCGACTGGCGGCGGCCTTGCTCCACCAGCCGCCGGCTGAGTCCTCCTGATGGATAAGAGTCTGTCCTGGCTGCCCTTGTTCCTGTTTAACTGATGAAGCGTGCCCCGGTCCCATGGACCAGGGCACATACCGGGAACGCCCCGAAGGCAACAACGGGATACCCCTAGAATTGGCCACTGAGGGACATAAGAACGGCACGGCCAGGGCCGGGCGAGACGATGCCGCCAGTATCGATCAGCGGAACTTGGGTGCCAGGAGGCAAGAGTACAGGGGCAAACGGAGAGGCTGCATTGAATCTGTCAGCAAGGCCTTTGAGAGGAGCACGGTAGGAATGATTGATGTATTGTGTATCAAACAGATTGGTTACTTTGAAATCAAGCCTCAGATCACGGTCGGTAAATTCGTAACCGATGCCCATGTCAATCAGGAAGCGACCGTCCACTTCCTCATCCGAGTTGTTCTGGACATCGGAGAAGAACTTGTCGCGCCAATTGGCCGCTAGAGAGAAATCCAGCCCGTTATCGAAGTCATAATGAAGGCCCGCACTGACAGTGGCTGTGGGCGCCATGGTAAAGTCGTTACCGACCCAATCCTGTATTTCTTCCTGTTGATCTGTTGATAATTTCTGATTATTTGAGGCGTCTTTTATTTCTGTTGTCAAGAGTCCCACGGTGCCAAACAGTCGCAAACGTTGAGTAGCTTGATAGTCCATCTCAAACTCCGAACCGTAGCTTTCTGAGTGGCCCGCATTCACCGAGATGAAATCAGGGATAGCTCCGTCTGTAGGTACCTGGAATTGCTGATCTTGCCAGTCCACGTAGAAAAAATTAGCGCCAAGGCGCAGGCGGCCATCGGCACTCTTGTGGCGAATCCCCAGATCCAGGTTCCAGGTTCTTTCCGGGTCAAACTCAAACAGTTCGCCACTCACTAGGCTGGCACCAGCCCCGCCAGCGCGGTAGCCACGCTGCACAGTGCCGTAAAGACGTGTCTCCGGGCTAACCGCATAGGACAAACCCAGCTTGGGCAAGAAAATGGAGAAATCTTGATCGAATTTCTCATCTATGGGTTCGTTGATTATTTGTGTTAATCTCCGCGCCGGGTTGGGCGTACAACCGGGTATGGGAGAAGGAGGACTTGTTCTGATGCTCAGGCATGCAACAGTTGCTACTTGCTGCGCTAGAGTCGTTCGTAAATCATTGATTGTAGCATCAATAGCTGTCCTGTTCTGCTCCATTTCAGCACGAAGACCAAAGGTGAGATCCATTTTCTCGGTGATGGCCCATTTCCCTTCGCCAAAGAGTGCTGCAGTTGAGATATTTTGTTGGATCGATTTTCTCCCAAAAACAGGAGTTGAAGTTTTTGCAATACCTTCAAAATCTTCATAGTAGGCACCAATGAATCCGCTAAAACGTTCTCCTGCGTAGCGAAGTCGTAGCTCCTGGGTCAGGGTGCGGATGTCGTCTTTGAAGTACGCATCGTTTTTACGAAAACCAACGCCAGTCAACACGTGAGATTGTTCAGTTTGGTCCGGATCAAGATCCTGATGGGCGTTTTCCGTCACCCACACAGTGGCTGATTCCAACGAGACCCTGTCATTCAACGGCCAGCTTCCCCGTAGGGAGCTACCGGTGATGTGATTGTTCAGTTGTGTATTCACGTCCGCTCGTGTCACACGGCGGCCATTAAGCCAGGAGTCGTAATCCACGTAAAGGGTGCCCACGGTCGCATGGCTGAAGAACGTGCTCAACTCCACCTCCGCTCCGCTTTCGCCCGCATAGAGCAACTTCACCCTGCGGTTGAGAAGCTTCCTCAGGTCTCCATCCTCGTTCAGGGTGATGTTTTCAATGAAGTTGGGTCCCCGCTGACGGTCGAAAACAACCCGGTAGGCAAAGCGATCCTCCACAATGGGGCCGCTGACGGCAAAGGAGGTCCCCAGACCACCGTTGGTTGTCCCTGCGCTCAGTTGGCCCGCCGCCTCCGGTGTGAACGTGGGGTCCGCGCTCTCAACAATGACCGCTCCCCCCAGGGAGCCTCGCCCCAGAACCGTGCTTTGGGCTCCGCGCAGCACTTCAATCTGATCCACATCCCAAAAGCCGCCCAGGGGACCGGCATAGGCGGAGACTGGAATGCCATCCACGTAGGTGGCCACCAGGTCACTGGGGCTACGGGTGACAAGGTAATTGGTCTGACCAAAGGTGGGGCCTGAAGAAAAGCCGGTTTGACCGATGCCGCGGATGGCCACGCCGGTACCCCCCGTAAACGGCATGACGTTGGCTAGCCGCTCCGCCACGCCAAACACGTCATAGGCTGCCCCGGCAGCGCCTTCGCTCTCCCCCGGAAAGACCACGGTGACGCTCCCGTCCGTCTCTGCCAGAGAACGCTCGGATTTCTGGCCGGTGACCATGATGGTCCCCATGTCAAGGGATGAGTCGGTGTCCTCCGGGGACTCCTGCGCCAGGGCGGCAAGGGGCGCTGTGGCACAGGCGAAGCCCAGGACCGATGCAGCCACGCCCTGTGTTAAACACGTGAACACCAGACTTGGGTTGCCATTACTTGCGAGAAAAGGCATCAGACCTTGGTAAGCATTGAGAATAAATGGATGCAGCTTGAGCACTGCATCACAATCAGTAGTTTGACAGCAAAGCCTGCTGACAACAAGACTCTAGGGCACCACGAAAAATCGGGCAAAGCCCTCTAGAAATCTGCAGTCTCACCATGAGAA
>NZ_FITM01000026.1 GCF_900047545.1 Candidatus Synechococcus spongiarum | reverse complement strand
AAGCCCGTTGTTCGTCCTCCTCGTGCTGAGCACGATTGATTCCAAACGTGCTTTCTCCCTGTGCGCCCCAGCGCCAACTGGGAAGCGGGTCAAACCCCTGCGTCATTGGCTTGGCTGCTCCAATGGAGACATCAGTCTGGATCAGAGCTTAGCTGCCGGTGACTGCGTTGTCGAGGGATTGTGATCAAGGCTGTCCGGGCGAGCATCCCCTGCGAAGCAGGAAACCACCTCGCCCCACCTCTTTTTGTCACTGGTTGCCCCATGGAGGTGACAGAGGTGCTTTTACCTCACCTTGCCATTAGGCACATTTACCTGCCCCCTGGCGAGTTGGAGCAGGGCTTTGCAGGCGGAAGGCAACCTACCCCCTCTGCACCACCACCAACCCCACGCAAAGTACACCAATCAAGGGGCCTGGAGGAAGATTCAGCAGCAGGGCCAACAGGAAGCCGCCAACACTGAGCGCCATGCCGGTCGCGGACGCCCTGAGCACCGCCTGCCTCAGGCTGGTGGCTCCGGCCAGGCCAACCAGGGCGGGCGCACACATCAGACCGATCACCAGCACCACGCCCACGGTGGCCATGCTGCTAACGATCACGAAGGCCGTGATCCCCGCCATGGCCAGTTTCAATGCCCGCAGTGGCAGGCCACTGGCCGCTGCCCCCATGGGATCCACCCCCAAAAACACCAGAGGTTGGTAGCAGGCCGCAAAGAAGAGTCCCTGCAACAGGAGACTGCCCCCGACCTGGAGCAGCTCCACCTGCCGGGTGAGCAGCAGGTCGCCAAACAGGGTGGCCTCCAGGTCCACCCTGACGCCCAGCAGGGGGATCAGTAACACCCCAAGCCCCATGAACCCTGCCAGGACCGTGTTCATCACGGCGCTGTGGTTGGCGGTGTTCTGTCCGGGAACCAGAAGCCGCTCCGCCACAAGGGCGCCCAATAGACCGCTGAGGGATCCGCCCACGCTGGGGGGAAGGCCGAACGCCACAGCCAGGGCCAGGCCCGGCAGAACGGCGTGGGCAATGAGATTGGCCTGCATGACCCGCCCCTGCACAATCAACAGGGCGCCGCTGATGGGACACAGGGCGCCGGTCAACAGGGCCAGCAGCAGGGGCGCAATCCACCAGTTCACGGCAGACTGCCTCTCCGATCAGGCCCCATCCGGATCCCCCGTGTCCAAGGTTCAACCACAGCGATGGTTCCCCATGGTCACGTCATCAAGGGCCTGCCGCACCTGGTCGGGGGTGCCGTCGGCGCGGAGCGACTGGTCCAGCACCAGCACCCGGTCATAGGCGCTCAAGGCGGGACCCCAATCATGGCTGCTCACCAGCAGGGTGAGCCCCGCATCACTCAACTGACGCATCAGACCCAGGAGAAGCTGCCGGGACGGGGGATCAATGGCTGCGCAGGGTTCATCCAGCAGCAACACCTCGGCGGGTTGCACCAGGGTGCGGGCCAGCAGGGCGCGCTGTTGTTGCCCGCCGGAGAGTTGATCAAGACGCTTGCCCGCCATGGCCTCCAGGCCCACCTGCTGTAAGGCCCCGTCCACGTCGCAACAACCAGGACGGGCAGCCGCCAGCCGCCCCAACCCGGCGAACTCCGCCACCGTGATGGGGAAATGCCAGTCGATTTCCCCCTTCTGGGGCATGAGGGCAATCCGTCGCCGACAGCGCCGCACCGGCGCCCCACCCAACTCCACCACCCCGGTGCTGGGCTGGAGTTGTCCCTGCAAGAGATGCAGGAGGGTGGATTTGCCGGCTCCGTTGGGACCCACCAGGGCGGTCAGGCTGCCGGGGCGAAGCCGGAAGGCAATCCGATGGAGGACCCGCTGCCCACCGTACTGGTAGCTGAGACCGCAGGCCCGCAGCCCCGGCACCGCCGGAGGCATCCTCTCCGCAGGTAAGGCGTCCCCTTGGGTGCGTCTTAAAGAGCCCGTTGTCAATTGAGTTGCAATTGAGTCTACATTGATAGTAGCCTGAACGGTGTGCAACGGGCTTGGCGCCCACAAGATTCCATGATGCAGCGTTTGACCGGTTTTACCCTGGCCGTGGTGGTGCTGGGGGGCTTGGCCGCAGGGTGCGGTCGCCTGCAATCATTGCGGTCGTCCGGTCCGGCCGGTGCCGAGGCAGACAATCCCCAGGTGCTGGCGGCCGACGGGGTGCTGTGTGACCTGACCCGCACTCTAGCCACATCGTCCTTCACCGTCCATTGCCTCCTGGCAGGTGAAGAGGATCCCCATACGTTTTCCCTGTCCCCGGAGCAGCGGCGCCGCCTGGAGCAGTCCGATCTTGTGCTCATCAACGGCCATGGTCTCACCCCCGTCCTGGCCACCCTTGCCGAAGCGGAAAGGGCTGTGGCCGTGGCGGAGGCCATTGAACTCCCGTCATTGGAGGAGACCGACCCGCTCCCCATGGCCGATCACCATGACGACCATGGGCATGACGACCACCATGAGTTGAGCAACGGCCACAGCCCCGATCCCCACCACGACGACCACCATGACCACGGTGATGTGGACCCCCATGTGTGGCATCACCCCGAAAACACCCAGGCCATGGCCATGGTGGTCACCGAGGAGTTGACCAGGCTGGCGCCGGAAGACGCAACAGCCCTCCGGATGCTGAACCAGGAGGCAATCGCTGTGCTGAAGGACATGGATGCCTGGGCCGAGCAGCAAGTGGAGACCATCCCGTCCCAACAGAGGGTCCTGGCCAGCCGCCACAAGGCGTTCGGGTACTATGCCCAGCGTTACGGCTTCAGGGAGCTGGCGCTTAAGGGCTTCAGCACCACCGAGGCGGTACGGCCAGCCGTGTTGGCTGATCTGCGCCGTGAGTTGGCGGAAGCCAACGTGGTTGTGCTTTTCTCGGAGCAGGACCCGCCTGGTCAGTCTCTGCAGGTGATTTCCCAGCAAAGCGGCATCCCCCTCAGCCCCCGCCACCTGATTGCCGACGGCCTTGGTGCTGGCCAGAGCACCGTGGAAACCTTCGTGGGCAACACCTGCACCATCACCAACGGATTGCAAGGGCAGTGTGACGAGGCCGCAGGGGAAGACCTGTCTAGCCGTTGGCGTGTGCTGGCGGATCATGGTCATTCTACTGCCGATGCTGCCACCAACACGGAAGGCTGATTCAGGTCCCGATCTCGACTGGGGTATCGTCTAAAACTGGTAAGGAGGGGCAAGGTGATGACCATCAACGTTGTTGCTGCACCCCTGTTTCAACAGGATCGTCCCCAGCCGGTACGCCATGTCAGGGCGATGGCGTCTGATCGGGCATTTCACACAATTGAGCAATCCATTCTGATCTGTGGCGATGCTACTCGGGCAATGGGTCTGCTGCCGTCGGGAAGCGTGCAGACCGTCCTGACGTCACCGCCCTATTGGTCACTTCGGGACTATCGCGCTGAAGATCAGATCGGCCGCGACGATGATCTGCAGGACTACATCAACAGCGTCGTCACCATGTTTGCGGCGTTGCGCCGTGTGCTCCGAGACGACGGCACTGTATGGCTGAATATCGGCGATGCCTTTACCTCCGGGAACAGGCGGTACCGCGCCCCTGATCGCAAGAACCGTGCCCGCGCCATGGGCGTGCGGCCACCGACGCCGGACGGACTCAAAGCCAAGGACCTGATCGGACTGCCTTGGCGTCTTGCGTTCGCACTCCAGCATGACGGATGGTGGCTCCGCAGCGAAGTTATTTGGTACAAGACGAATGCGCACCCCGAGTCGGTGCGGGACAGGCCCACTAAGGCCCACGAAACCATCTTCCTGCTCTCCAAGAGCCAGGACTATCATTATGATGTTCACGCCGTTCCCGGGTCAGGCGGCAGGCGTCTGCGCACCGTCTGGACCATTCCCACTGAGCCGGTCAAGCGGAGTGACGATCACGCCGACGACCACCCGGCCATGATGCCCATGAGCCTTGCCATTCGCTGCCTGTCCATTACCGGAAGGTCAAATGGCGTCGTGCTGGACCCCTATGCCGGAGCGGGGACAACCCTGTTGGCAGCAGAGCAACTTGGGCAACGCTGGGTCGGTGTCGAGATCAAGTCGTCTTTCGTGGACTTGATTGAGCAGCGCCTCGCACGATGACACTGGAAGAGATCAAGTCCAAGCTGGACAGTCTGTCACCCGTCAAGGTGTCATTCGTCACCAAAGTCATTGAGGCCTTGGCGAACCCACCAGCATTGAATGTCCGGTCTGCTGGAACATGGCTGACCGAAAAACCGGACTGGACGGAGTATTTCGGGCTGGCCTTGTCGGTTCACCACGGGGCCACCACAGAGCCGTTGTGGCTGACCGCATTCGAGACTGTCTTCAGGAACGCATGCGAGCATATGGGTTGGAACGTGCCGCCGCCAGAATCACAGACACAGCGATTTATTGACATGACCGTAAGCCCGTGTCCCGGCATGACGCTGCATCTTTCATTGAAATCAACCGCGGCAAAGAACCTGTCAAAAACCTCGCTCCATATCTCCAAGCTGACAGAAGCGCCTGGATTCAGGACATTCGCAAGGCATCTCAAAGACGTTTCGAGACGATCAAGCTGTTTCGGGTATACCGTCAGGCCGTCTCGCACATCATCATGCTCCGCGCCTTCCGAGACAAGCAGGAAGCGCCCCCATATCTGTATCAGCTTGTTGAAGTCCCAGTCAGCATCTTTAACTCCATCGAAGATGCTCCGGTAGAGGCATTCGCGAGCGATGGGCCACGGGTGCCCTGCATGGTTGACGGCAAACAGGTTGCGACGGTGGCGCTGGACCGCTCCGATGCCAAGATCACGGCAAGCGGGATCAGGCTGTCGGCGTGCATCGTTCATGCAGAGTGGCAAAAACAGGAAGAAAGCCAACGACCCAGGAAATAAGGCCGAAGCGCTGTTGGCGCTTCGGCCAGCCGTGTTGTGGGGCAATCCCCACCCCGTAGAGGCTTTTGTTAGCAACGGTTGCCGCATCCCGCCGTCCATGCTTGGGTCTGTTTCCGCCTGATTGGCCATGACCCTGGATCAACTGCTCACAACTGCGGTCAGCGTCTTCACAGCGTCCGTTGTCCTGACCCTCTGGCGGGCCTCCACCACAATGGGATCCACCAGTCGCTGACTCCCCCTTCAGGAGACACACAAATCCGGCCTCCGGTGCTGCATCCCTGCTTAATGGGTCGGACCCGTAAGGCAGTCTACCGTGGGAGGCGTGAACTGTCTCCCCTCAGCGCGTCCATGGAGTTTGCTGACTGGCTCTGGATCCTTCATCCAGCCCTTGCCGTGGCCTTCATCTATCCCCTCATTGGTGTGGTGATGCACCTTGGTGGACAAACCCGACATCGTCGGGTGGACCACGTCAAGTTGACGCCCACCGTGGCCCGTGATCACCAGGATTTGGGCAAGTGGTTGACCACAGGAGTGGTAATGATCGTCTTGGTGGCCATCACAGTGTCCATCCTCACCAAATCCTTTTGGTCCGACCCCGGCCAGCAGGCGCTGCGGGCCTATTCCCTGCTTCTGGCGCTGGCTGGCACAGTTGTTGCGCTGCTGGTGCTCTGGCGTGTCCGACAGCGCTGGCAGCGTATCCTTTTTGCGCTGCTCACCTGGGCAGGGGTGCTGGGCCTCGGCGCCCAACCTGAGGTGTGGCACGTCAGCGACGATCCCCGCACCTTTGCGTTCTGGACATCCCACTATTGGACGGGTGTGGGGCTGGTGGCCCTGATGCTGTTCTCCATGGCCATCAGACCGGAGGTTGTCCGCCGCCTGGCTTGGCGGCGTGTGCATCTGGCCACCGTTGTGGTGGCGGCAATTCTGTTTGTGGTGCAAGGAATCAGCGGGTCCAAGGATCTGCTGGAGATCCCCCTGGGCTGGCAGAAACCAGCGATCTATCAATGTGACTTCAATGCCCGCCGCTGCCCAGACGCTGAGCAGGCCAGGCTGGAGCCCACGTTCATGCACCCTGTGGGCTGAGCACTGCTGTGCAGTTGGCACTGGCCCCTATGCATCCATCCCCCGGCTCCTTTGCCCTGAACCTGCTGCCCACCCTGCTGGTGGTGCTCACCTGCTGCTGGCTCACCCGGCGCCCCGAAGCCCAATGCCGCCCATGGCGGCGCCGCTTGGCCATTGTGCTGATCATCAGCCTGGCGGCCCGTTATCTCCTCTGGCGGGTGTTGTTTGGCTTGAACCAGCAGTCCCCCATGGCGCTGGGCTTGAGTTGGCTGCTGCTGGCCTGCGAAGGCTGGTTGATCCTGACGGGCCTCCTGCAGATTGGCCTGTCATTCTCGGGGCGCAGGGATCACACCGCCGCTGCAAAGGACGGCGAAGCCCGGCTGCAACAGTGGCCCAGCCCCCCCACGGTGGACGTGTTGATTCCCTGCTGTGGCGAACCCCTGGCGTTGCTGGAGCGCACCATCATCGCCTGCTGCCGCCTGGACTACCCCGCCAAGACGGTTTGGCTACTGGATGACGGCCCTGAACAGGGGGAGACAGATCCCCAGGGGCATGGTTCTCCTCGGCAACGCTGTGCCCTGGCCCAGAGCCTGGGGGCCCGCTACCACCGCCGCCACGGACGCCAGGACGCCAAAGCAGGGAATCTCAATGCGGTATTGCCCCATTGCCGTGGGGAGTTGCTGGCGGTGTTTGACGCCGACATGGTGCCCCAGCCCCAATTCCTGCGCCGCACTGTCGGGCTGTTCCTGCGGGAATCCCGGCTGGGGTTTGTACAAACGCCCCAGAGCTACATGACCCCGGACCCGCTGATGCGCAACCTGGCCATGGAAGACTGGCTGCTGCCGGACGAGGAAAGTTTTTACCGGTGGATTGAGCCGGTGCGGGACAGTGTGGGGGCCGTGGTCTGTGCCGGCACGTCCTTCCTGATGAGGCGACGGGCCCTGGATCAAGTGGGTGGATTTTCCACCGATAGCCTTTCCGAAGACCTGGCCACCGGCATTCGGCTCATTGCCCTGGGCTGGCAAGGGCTTTTTTTGCCCGAGAAGCTCAGCGCCGGGCTGGCCGCACCAGGTGTGGCGGACTTTGCCCGGCAGCGGTTGCGCTGGTGCCGTGGCACGCTGCAAACCCTGCGCAGTCCCCGGGGACCCCTGCGCATCTCCGGCCTCGGCTGGCTCCAACGGCTGGCGTTCCTGGAAGGGGCGCTGCACTGGTTCAATGCCATCCCCCGACTCGTGTTGCTGGTGTTGCCCCTGAGCACGGGCCTTCTGGGGATTCTGCCCATCAATCTGAACGGCGCCAGCTTCCTGATGGTGTTTTTGCCCTACTGGCTCAGCCTGCTGCTGTTGGTCAGTTGGCTCAACCGTGAATCCCGCTCCGCCCTGCTGCCGGAACTCTACAGTTGGCTGCTGACACCGGTGCTGGCCTGGGCTGTGGTGCAGACCCTGTTGGCCCCCCGTTGGCGCCCCGGCTTCCGGGTCACCTCCAAAACACTGCAACGCCCCCAATTCCGCTGGGCCTGGAGTTTGGTGCTGCCCATTCTGGTGCTCTTCGTCCTCAACGGCTGGAACCTCCTGGGGCTGCTGTCCGTCCTGCCCCCCAGCCCGGCCATGGCTACCATGCTCAGCCAGCAGCAGGCGGAGGGGAATCGGTTCGTGGGACTCCTCTGGAGTGGTCTGAACCTGGTCGGTTTGCTGACGGCCCTCAGGGCTTGCCTGGATCCGCCCCGCACCAGTGGACTGCCCACGTTTCGGGTGCGCTGGCCCGCACGACTCTCAGCAGGGGACGGCGGCACGGTTCACCACGTGCAGGTGTGCCGCATCAACGAGCAGGAGGTGGTGGTGGAGCCCAAGACAGCTCTGACGCCCGGCGACGGTGGGCACTTGGCCATGGAAGCTGCCGTAGGAGCCGGGCAGGCCTCCCCCGTTCTGAAGGTGACCGCTGGGGCAACACCCGGCCATGGCCGCCTGCTCCCCCAGAACCAGCACCAGCGCCGCGACTGGCTCCACTGGCTCTATGCCACGCCGGGGCGCTGGCATGACCCCACCGCACCCGTGGAATGGCAGGCCATGTTGGCCCTTCTGCGGCGCCTGCTCTGGTGGCGCGACCATCCCACAGGCCTGTTTATCCCTCTACCCAACTCCAATTCCAACTTGAACTTGGATTCCCCATGTGCCATCCATCAGCCGCCTTCTCTGAAGGCCCCTGGCCCACAATCCCCGTGACCCCACTATTCTGGAAAAGAATGCCCGTGTGTCAACCTGCCTCCTTGCTGCCTTGCACTTAAACTTGACGACGGATTGCAATCATGCCCCTCATTCCCCGCTGGC
Organism: Candidatus Synechococcus spongiarum; assembly: GCF_900047545.1. Taxonomy (GTDB): domain Bacteria; phylum Cyanobacteriota; class Cyanobacteriia; order PCC-6307; family Cyanobiaceae; genus Synechococcus_B; species Synechococcus_B spongiarum_C. The sequence goes on along the minus strand of NZ_FITM01000026.1, from coordinate 8,378 downwards.
GTTTCATGACTAGTGAAGCCAAAGCCCTGGTTCGCACCATGGGGATCTCCATTATCCTGCTTGTGGTGGTCCTGGTGGTGTTCCGCACCCTTGTCGGCCTGCTGTGGCCCATGGTGCTGGTGGGTTTTTTACTCTGGTTGCTGTTGTTCAGGCGTTGAGGAGGTGGTTTAGGATTCAAGCCTCCTGGTCCAGGCCGGCATAGCTCAGTGGCAGAGCAGCGCTTTTGTAAAGCGAAGGTCGTCGGTTCAAATCCGTCTGCCGGCTTCTCGCAGCAGTGGTCCGGGTGAGTGACGTGGCCCAACATCAATGGCGGTTCTGGATTGACCGGGGGGGCACGTTCACCGACATCGTGGCCAGGACCCCGGACGGCAGCCTCAAAACCCGTAAACTGCTCTCCGAGCATCCCCGGCAATCCCTGGACGCACCGGTGCAGGGCATTCGCGAGATGCTGAATCTCGGCCCAGGGGACCCCATTCCCTCCCGGGCCATTGCCGAGGTGAGGATGGGCACCACCGTGGCCACCAATGCCTTGCTGGAGCGCAAGGGCGAGCGGGTTGCCCTGGCCATTACCCGTGGGTTTCGCCATGCCCTGGCCATTGGCCACCAGGCCCGGCCCCGCCTGTTCGACCTGGAGATTCGCCGGCCCGAGTTGCTCTACACCCAGGTGGTGGAGATTGAAGAACGCATTGATGCCCAGGGCCAGGTCGTCCGCCCCCTGAATCACCACCAGACCCGCGCCACCCTTCAGGCGGTCTATGACGCGGGGATTCGCACCCTGGCCATCGTGTTGCTCCACAGCTACCGCGCCCCGGCCCATGAACAGACCTGCGGGGTCATTGCTGCGGACATCGGCTTCCGTCACGTCTCCCTCAGCCACCGGGTGAGCCCTTTGATCAAGGTGGTGGGGCGCGGCGAGACCACCGTTGTGGACGCCTATCTCTCCCCGCTCCTGCGGCGTTACGTGGACCACCTAGCGGCAGAGCTGGGGGATGTTCCCCTGCTGTTCATGCAATCTAACGGGGGCTTGGCGGCAGCACGGCAGTTTCAAGGGAAGGATGCCATCCTTTCCGGCCCTGCCGCGGGTGTGGTGGGGGCTGTGGCGGTAACCAAGGCTGCGGGGTTCGGTCCCCCCATGATCAGCTTCGACATGGGAGGCACCTCCACGGACGTGAGCCTTTGCCACGGGGAGTACAGCCGCAGCCTGGAGGCCCAGGTGGCCGGTGTCCGTCTCCAGACGCCCATGTTGAACATCCATACGGTGGCGGCGGGCGGGGGCTCCATCTGTTCCTTTGCCCAGGGGCGTTACCAGGTGGGGCCGGACAGCGCCGGCGCCGATCCAGGCCCGGCCTGCTACGGTCGTGGCGGTCCCCTCACGGTGACGGACTGCAACTTGGTCCTGGGCAAGTTGCAGCCCCAGCACTGTCCTTCCGTGTTTGGCCCCGACCGCCAGTCGGCCCTGGATCCGGAGGCGGCCCGTGAAAAGCTGGCGGCCATGGCTGCCGCCGTTGCCCAAGCCACGGGACAACCCCAATCCCTGGTGGCTGTGGCAACGGGCTTCATCACCGTTGCCGTGGAGACCATGGCCAAAGCCATGAAGACCATCTCCCTGGAGCGGGGCTGCGAGGTGCGGCGCGCCACCCTCTGCGGGTTTGGGGGCGCCGCCGGGCAACATGCCTGCCTGGTGGCAGACGTGTTGGGCATTCGCCGCATCCTGTTCCACCCCCTGGCCGGTGTGTTGTCCGCCTATGGGTTGGGCCAGGCCGCAATTCGCGCCCTGCGGCAGCAGTCCCTGAATTGCCCCCTGGACAACCGGTTGGAACAACCCGTGGCGGCCACCCTGGATCACCTGGCCCAAGCCGCCCGGCAGGCGGTGGCCAGCCAGGGCGTCCATCCCACGCGGATCACCGTCCAGCGCCGTCTTCACCTGCGCTACGACGGCTCCGATACCGCCCTGGAGGTGCAGGCTGGCAGTCCAGCCGCCATGGTGGAGGAGTTCAGGCGTCACCACCAGCAGCGCTACGGCTTCTTGATGGAGAACAAGCCGTTGATCGTTGCCACGGCGGCGGTAGAAGCCGTTGGCCATGCCCAGCCCCTGGCTCAACTCCGCCAGGACCGTAAGGCAGCCCAGTCTGCCAATCCCATCAACAGCGTGGTGATGGTTCTCAACGGTCGCCCCCACATGGCGCCCGTCTATGACCGGACCAGACTCCAGGCCGGTGTTGTTCTGTCGGGACCCGCGTTGATCAGTGAGGTCGTGGCCACAACCGTTGTGGAGCCAGGCTGGCAAGCCCAATGTACCGACCAGGGCAATCTGATCCTGAAAAGAACAGGCGCCAAAGCGGAGGGTCCTGTCAGTGCTGCGGAGGTGGATCCGATGATGTTGGAAGTGTTCCACAATCGCTATATGTCCATTGCCGAACAGATGGGCGTCACGCTGCAAAATACAGCGTCTTCCGTGAACATCAAGGAGCGCTGCGATTTTTCCTGTGCCGTCTTTGATGCCCGCGGCAATCTGGTGGCCAATGCTCCCCACCTGCCCGTTCATCTGGGTTCCATGTCCGAGAGTGTGCGGCAGGTGGTGCAGGCCCAGGGAGCCCGCATGAAACCCGGTGATGTTTACGTCCTCAACAGCCCCTATCTCGGTGGCACCCATCTGCCGGATATCACGGTGATTACCCCTGTCTTTGATTCACCAGGATGGGAGGTTCTGTTTTATGTGGGCAATCGGGGACACCATGCGGATGTGGGGGGGATTTCCCCCGGCTCCATGCCTCCTAACTCCCGCTCTATTCTGGAAGAGGGCGTGATCATTCCCGTCACCAGGATTGTAGAGGCGGGACGCTTTCAAGAGCAAACCATGCGGGCTATCCTCAACAGTGGACCCTATCCTGTCCGCAATCCCGATCAAAACATTGCCGATTTACAAGCCCAAGTTGCTGCCAATGCCTGCGGCGTGGCGGAGTTACAACAGCTTGTGGAGGAATTTCAACTGGCCACTGTTCAAGACTACATGGGCCATGTGCAAGCCAACGCCGAGGAGTCTGTCCGCCAGGTGATCTGTTCCCTAAACAGTAGTCAATTCTCCTATGAATTGGATAACGGCGCCAGAATTCAAGTCACGGTGTCTGTTGATCATCAACAACGCAGCGCCGTTGTGGACTTCACCGGCAGCAGTCCCCAGTTGGACAATAATTTCAATGCCCCAACGGCCATCACCAGGGCCGTGGTGCTCTACGTGTTTCGCACGTTGGTGAAGGCCAATATCCCCCTCAATGAAGGTTGTCTCAAGCCCATCACCGTTGTGGTGTCCCAACCCTCCATGTTGGCGCCCCGGGATCCGGCCGCGGTGGTAGCGGGGAACGTGGAAACCAGTCAAGCCTTGACCGATGCCCTCTATGGCGCCTTGGGGGTGATGGCCGCAGCCCAGGGCACCATGAATAACCTCAGCTTCGGCAACACCCATCACCAGTACTACGAAACCATTGGCGGCGGCTCCGGCGCTGGACCGGGGTTTGCCGGGGCCGCCGCCGTGCAAACTCACATGACCAACTCCCGCCTCACAGATCCCGAGGTGTTGGAATCCCGGTTCCCGGTGCGGGTGGAGTGTTTTGAGATCCGCGAGGGCTCCGGCGGCGCCGGTCGCCATCGCGGTGGGGATGGGGCCCGCCGCCGCCTGCGCTTTCTGGAGCCCATGGAGGTGATGATCCTGGCCAACCGCCGCCGCATCCCCCCCTACGGCTGTGCCGGTGGCAGCCCCGGCGCCCTCGGCCGCAACTGGCTGGAGCGCGCCAGTGGGGAGACCGTTCCGCTGGGAAGCTGTGATCGGGTGCAGGCCCAGGCGGGGGACATGGTGGTCATTGAAACACCCGGTGGGGGCGGGTATGGAGCCCCTTGAAACGGCAGCTAAAATCCTCCCGACCCCATGGAGGCGCCAGGAGCCATGCGTATTCTCGTTGTCTCCACTGCTGTAGGACCCATTGGTCAGGGCCGTGGCGGCGGGGTGGAGGTGACCGTTGGCTCCCTTGTGCGTGGCCTGGTGGATCGGGGGCACCAGCTCATGGTGCTGGCGCCGGAAGGGTCAGAGCCATGTGGGTGCCCCCTGCGCACCGTAGCCGGACAACTCCAGCCCCCCTGGCAACAGCAGTCGCGGGATGCCCCCATCGTGCAGCCGCCCCACGGCGTACTGGCCAACCTGTGGCGCGAGGCCTGGGCTTTGCAGGCCGGCCACCATGTGGTGCTGAACCTGGGTTACGACTGGCTGCCCCTCTGGCTTGGCCCCTGCTTTACCACCCCCGTCCTCCACTTGATCAGCATGGGCAGCCTGAGCCAGGCCATGGACCAGGCCGTTGCCGACGTGGCCCGCACCCACCACGGGCGCCTGGCCTTTCACAGCAGGAGCCAGATGGAAAGCTTCGGCATCCGCCATGGCGTGGTTGTGGGCAATGGTTTTGACCTGAACACGTATCGCTTTGTCCAGGAGCCGGAGCCGCTCCTGGGCTGGGTGGGACGCATTGCACCGGAAAAGGGCCTTGGGGACGCCGCCGCGGCAGCCGCCGCATTGCACAGGCCGCTGGCCGTGTGGGGCCGTGTGGAGGACCCCGCCTACAAGGCCCGGGTGGTGGCGGACCATCCCACCTGTGATTTCCGCTGGCAAGGATTTCTGCCTCCCTTGCAGTTGCGCCAGGAGCTGGGACGCTGCGCAGTGCTACTGATGACGCCCCGCTGGCAGGAAGCTTTTGGCAACGGGGTGGTGGAGGCCATGGCGTGTGGTGTGCCCGTGGTGGCCTACCGACGGGGCGGCCCCCAAGAAACCGTTGACCATGGCCTCACAGGATTCCTGGTGGAGCCTGGCCGGGTGGCAGAGTTGGCCGCCATGGTGGAGAAGGCGTACCGCTTAGACCGCCACAGGATTCGCCGCCGCTGCCAGGAGCGCTTTGCCGTTACCCCGTTTGCCCAGCGCCTGGAGGACTGGATCCTGGCTGCCCTGCGCCAGGATTCAGCCAAGGGAGCTGCAGGGAACGGCAACCTTGCTAAAGGACCACACCTATGACCGTTATGATCTGGGTACACTGCTGCTGAAGCCCGAGCCCCATGCCGACTCTCCTAGCAGAGCTCACCTGGCAGGAGTTGGCAGCGTTGTTGAGCATGGGCGGGCTGGCAGGCTTTTGCGCGGGGCTGTTGGGGATTGGCGGTGGCCTGATTGTTGTGCCGGGTCTGCTGCTGTTGCTGAGCTACCATGGCTACCCCGCCGATGTTGTCCCGCTCATGGCGGCTGGCACCAGCTTGTGCCTGATGATGTTCACCGCCACAGGTTCAGCCCTGTCCCATTTGCGTCAAGGGACCATTCGTTTGGCCGTGCTGCGCAGGTTGCTGCCTTGGGTGGTGGCGGCGGAGTTGTTGGGGGTCCTCCTGGCCGGCATCATCAACGCTCACATCTTCGAGACCTTCTTTGGCCTCTTGGTGATGGTGTTAGCCGTGGATTTGCTGTGCCGCTCTGTCCCGCCCGTGTCCCCTGCCTCTTCCACCATGGACCATCCCATGGCGCTGACGATGGTGATGGGCAGTGCCATCGGCTTGAAAAGCGGCTTGTTCGGCGTTGGGGGTGGCGCCTTGGCGATCCCCTATTTCAATTGGCTCGGCCTTGCCCCCCGTGAAGTGGTGGGCACCACGGCCCTGCTCACATGGCCCGTGGCCGTTGTGGGGGCACTGGCCTATGGCTTCAATCCACTTCCCGTGGACCATGACCTGACGGGTGTTGTGGGCAGTGTGTATTGGCTGGGGGTTCTGGTGATGATTCCAGCCACCGTGGTGATGGCCCCCCTGGGTGCCAAGCTCTGCCGGATCTTTCCCCAGGACCAGCTCCGTCGGGTCTTCGGTGTCTTTCTGATGGTGGTTGGCGTGCGAATTCTGCTGTAAGGGGATCCTGGCGTCTGGCGAGGACGCCTGCTTCAATGCGGTTGCAACCGTTGCTTGCAGGACGCCCCACCTTGGGTCAGTACCCGCGTCAACCCCGTGATTTGCCTGCCAGGGACCGGGTGGGCGCCCGGCTCAAGCACAGGCGCCACACCAGAACTGCCCTGAAACCAGGCCACGCCAGGAGGGTCCCTGTCCGGACATGGCCGTTGGTGGGCATTGTGGGGATATCTGCCGTCGCCGTTGGCGCTCTCGTTGTCCTGGCTCCAACCCTGACCGATAACGGGGACACTTGGCAGAACCAGGACTGGCCTCCCCAGGACACCGGGGTGGCGGAGCCCCTGCGGGTCGCCCTGGACGGGGAGCACTTCTACCAGTTGGACCTGGATCCTCGACAGGTGGAGTTCGGTCTTTTGCGGGGCTGGGATCGCGAACAGGAGGCGTTTGCGGATCCTGATGCCCTGGCCTTCATCTCGGGTCCCATGTATGAGCGCTACTACTGGCCCGACCCCAGACTGGAGCAGATCATTGACCAGACGGTGCAGCCCAGCAGTCCTCACCGGGCCAAAGACCAGGGCTACACCGTTCCCCTGGGCGACCTGAAGTTTGGTCCCGAGATCTGGCGGGGTCTGAATCGGGCCGCCGCTGGCCAGAGGGCCTTCATCGGCATTGACGATGCCGGTGAGGTGACCTTTGGCTACGGAGAACTGACGGCAAAGCGGGCACGCACCTACGAAACGTTCATTGGCGGCCTTCACGTGCTCTACAACGACCTGCAGCCGGTGCAGCCGGGCTACCAGGGGGCCTACAGCAAGGGAATGGGGCAAAAGATCCGCTATTACCTGCCCCGGATCCGGTTAGTCATCGGGCTGCGGCCGGACCGGCGCCTGGAAGTGCTCATGAGCAAGGACGGCCTCACCCTGGAAGAAACCCAGGAACTGAGCCGCAAGCGGGGACTGGTTGCCGCCTACCTCCCTGACCATGCTTCCAAAAGCCGCTTCATTGTGCCCGGCGTCAAAGGTTTCTCTGAAGAAGACGCCAACTGGATCAGCGGTGGATCCACCAGCTACGTGCATGTGCCCTACATGATTCGCGTCAGCCGCCGCCGCCAAACCCGTGCCGTTGAGCAGAGACCCCCCATTGCCCTGGCTCCCGCCCCCCGAGACGCTAGTTGTGACGGCCCATTCAGTTGTGCAAGGCAGGGGGTACTTTGGGCTGGAGATCGGTCTCTTTCCGGGCTCAACCGCCTCATGGGGGCTGTGCTGGGAGGGGGCTCTCTGCCGGAGCCACCCATCACGGCCGATCCCCGCGCCGCCCAGCTGAAGTCTCTACCGTCCGGAACCGTGGCGTCTTCCGCCCCAGACGACCTGAACCTCCCCGGGGACCAGCCTGTGGATCTGGCCTGGGCACCCAATCCGGACCGGGGACCGGCCCGTCACCTCAGGTCTGAGACAATCACCACCCCGGCAATGGTGCAGGACGACATGGCGGAGCCGATTGTGGTGCCTCAGGATGCGGATGAAGACTTTTGGAATCGCTCCCTGCCGCCATCCTTACCGGCCCTGGATCCGGGCCGGGGGCTTGGGGCTGCCGCGCCGCTGCCAAAACTTGAACTGAGTCGGGCCACGGCAGGGGATGAGCCGTTACCAAAGCTGCCCTCGATCCATGTTGCCAGCGGGGAAGAGGTGACCAGCACCCGGTATTTTCCGCCACCACCCGCACTGGACATGGTTGTGGATGCTCCGCCCACCATTCCCCGTCTTGACCTGGGACGCGAATAAGGCGTTAAGCAGGCCTGATGGTTCCAGGCTCCAGGCCTGGCGTTGGGCGGTTAGCGGGGGTAGGCAAGCGGTTTTCAAGCAGGCAGTCCACCTTGGCCTCCACTTGCTCTCCTCTGGTGGCCAGCACCTGAGAACGGGCAAGCTCTCCCTCACAGAATGCACTTCGTCATGGTGCTCCTTCACGTCTCGGCCTGCAAGGATTTCAAGCATTTCCGGCGTTACGGCTTTTCAAAAGAGGACCGGGACTGCTTCGCAGAACTCCCCAGCTACAGCCGGTTTGTGAGCCTGAGGCTCCGCCTCCTGCTGCCGTTTGACCTGCTGCTTCATTGGTTTTGCAGCCAGAAGACCAGCATCTACTTTGCCGCCAGCGCCAGGCTGACCGTCCGCCACAATGCGCGCATCAGCCGCAACAGGGTCTTCAAAGAACTGGCCAAGCGTGGCCGCAGCACCATCAGCGTCCTTCAGGGGGGAGAAGAAGCCAAGTAACAAACTGTAAATTATCCCATGAGGTGATGTAGACAATGGGAAAGACATCGCATAGAGCGAGAAGCAAACCCATCAGGTTCCCGCAACCGGACAGTGAGCATGGCCTGTCGGCCCAGCTCACCCAGTCCTGGGGCGCTACCCTGTCCGGCGGCATGGAGGCGTTGCTGCAGCGCCGCAGCATGGCGGACCTTGCCGTCA
>NZ_FITM01000141.1 GCF_900047545.1 Candidatus Synechococcus spongiarum | reverse complement strand
GGGCCTGCCGGGCCATGGCCTCCCGGGGGGAGCCGGTTCGGCAGGCTGCCCATTGCCGCAACAGAGTCAACTCCTGGGGGGACGAAGCCTGGGGCACGTGGATCATCACCGTGAACAGAAGATCCTTGCGACCGCTAGGGGACGGCCATCCCTGTCCCCGCAGCCGGAGGTTTTGCCCTGGCTGAATGCCGGCCGGAACCGTGACCGTGGCTGTGCCCTGGGGTGTGGGCGCCTCAATCTCGCCTCCCAGCACGGCCTCGTCCAACCCCAGCACCAAATCGGCCTTTAACTGGTCCCCCTCCAACCGCCACACGGGATGAGGTTTGAATTGAACCTTGAGGTAAAGGTCCCCACGGCGCCCTGTGCCCGGCTGGAGGTTGCCCTTACCTTTGAGGCGCAGGCGGGTGGCGGGAAGAATACCGGCCGGAATGCGCACCTGCACGGATTCCTGATTCTTGCCCAGGGTGCGCACAGCGAGGGTGCGCTCACAACCATGGAAGGCCTCGGTAAAGGAAATCTCCAGGGAGGCTTCCGCATCCAGGTCCAGGGGGCGAGGGCGAGGGCGGGGGCGTCCGGGTCGGGGAAAGCCACTGGCGCTGAAGCCGCCGGAACCCTTTCCCTCCCCAAAACGGCTCAGCAGGTCGTTGATGAATTCATCAAAATTGCCGTAGTTCTGAAAGTCCATCTCCACCCCCGCGCCACTGCTGGCCTGGCTACGGCCACTGCTCCAGAAGCGGCCAAACTGCTCGTAACGGCGCCGCTTCTCCGGGTTACTGAGCACCTCGTAGGCTTCGTTAATTTCCTTGAAGAGCGCCTCCGCCTCCTTGTCGTTGGGCCTCACGTCCGGATGGTATTGCCGTGCCAAGCGACGAAACGCCTGCTTGATGGCGGCCTGATCTGCACTCCTGGGCACCTGGAGGATGTTCCAGTAGTCCTTGTATCCGCTCCGCGCCATGCTGGGAAAGGGTGGGAAGAAGGGGCCTCTCAGCCCCCACGGGTCATTTTGGTAATAAGGCTGACCTCACCCCATCTCCCTTGAAGGCTCAGGCGGCAACAGGGGCGGCCTGGCGAGAGAAACGAACGATGTTGTTCGCTGTTACGAAGTTGCTCTGACCGAGCAGGCTTCAGTCACCCTCCTCATGCCCCGTCGAAACCATTGCAGCCCCGTGAAAGGTGGAGCTGAGCGGAATCGAACCGCTGTCCGAAACACTGGTGTGAGCCACCTAGTTCACAGCATGTGAACCTTCTCAAGGTAGCACAAACGCCATGGTCACCGCCCCGCCATCAGGCGCGTGGCCTTGACGAGGCCCGCCCTGGTCTTCACCAGGTAAGGCCCTTGCAGCAGGACACCGGCCACCCGCAGGGCGATCCCGGCCAGGGCAAGATCCAGCACACCCATGGCCAGTAGGGCGGGCACCAGACCCCAGCCCAGGCCCCGCACCAGCCACACCACCAGGGCACCGCTGGCCAGCAGGAAGCTGGTGGCCAGCAGCCCCAGGCCCATCCCCAGCAGCAACATCCCGCCAACGAGGCGGCGGCGGTCCCGGCCCATCTCCTGCAGGGCCATGCGCAGATGCACGTCCACCAGGCTGGCCAGTAGCAGCGCCATGCGTTCCAGAGGATGCCGTGGGCCGCGGCCCTGGCGGGAACCGGGTGGTGGTGGGGACACCATTACTGTTGCCGCCGGCTGCCGCCCAGCAGAAGCCCGGTGACCAGGCCCGCAAGCGCAGCGACGGCAAGGCTCAATAGAGGCTGTTGTCGGATACTGTGCTTAAGGCGGGGAGCCAGGTCTCGACGCAATTCGTCAACAAGGGTGTCCAGCCGTTCTTCCAGGGGATGAAGCATCTCGTCCCATTCCTTGGGACTCTCCCTGAGCCGTTCCATGTGGTTCAGCAACTCCAGCAGCTGGGCCCGGATGATGGTCCGCGTGTGGGACGTCCGGCTGGCAACAAGTTGCACCAACTCCTCTAGGCTACCACAGGTGGCCTCCCAGTGTTCACGGGCAATCTCGGGCCATTCCTGTTGCAACAGGGGCAACAGGGCCTGGAAGTGCTCCCGCAGCGGATCTCCCGTGGCGCCGTCGGTTGCAGCGTGGCCCTCCTGGGCCTGGTCAGCGGGGGACGAGTCGTTTGCAGTCGACGACATTGCCATGGGCAGGATGGCTACACCACCTTAAACCTAAAATCCTCCGATATTGCCCCCGGCCGGCTTGTTGTTGCCGGATCAGCACCTTATGGTTTCTCTAATGGTGGGCTTGGTTGTCGTTGGTTTATGTTCAGCGGGTCAGGCTCAGTTGCTTCAAGTCCTTTGGCGGCAGCATAGACATTCCGCTGCATCCGGGGTTCACTGTCGTCACCGGACCCAACGGGTCCGGCAAAAGCAACATTATTGACGGCATCCTTTTCTGCCTGGGACTGGCCTCCAGTCGCGGGATGCGGGCGGAGCGCCTGCCGGACCTGATTAACCACCGCATGGTGCGGCAAGGCAAAGCTGCTGAGGCGTCGGTCAGCGTCACCCTTGCCCTTGGGGACTGGCAGCCCCCTGAAGTGGAGCCGGATACCGGACCTGACGCCATGGAGGTTGCCGGCCCATGGATTGATCCACAGCAACAGGAGGTGGTAATTTGCCGCCGCATTCGCCTAGCCCCTGGCGGCACCTACAGCAGCACCTATTCCATTGGGGCGGAGTCCTGCAGCCTGAGCCAGTTGCAGGTTCAGTTGCGCCGTCTTCGCATTGATCCCACCGGCAGCAACGTGGTGATGCAAGGGGATGTCACCCGCATTGTGTCCATGGGTGGGCGTGAGCGCCGGGAAATCATTGACGAACTGGCGGGTGTGGCGTTGTTTGACCAGCGCATTGAGCAGTGCCGCGGCAAGCTGACGGACGTGCGGGACCATGAAGAGCGCTGCCACATCGTGGAGGGGGAGCTGCGGACCAGCCGCCAGAGGCTGGAGCGGGACAGCGGGAAGGCCCGCCGCTATCAGCAGTTGCGGGACCAACTGCACCAGTCACGCCAACAGGAGTTGGTGCTCCTATGGGAGGCATCCTGTCGGCAGCGGGACGACCTGATGGCGCGCCAGGGGCAGAACTGGCAAGAGCAGCAGGCCCTGCAGACCCAACGGGAGCAGCTCACCGACACGCACCATCAAAAGGTGGAGCAGTTGCAGGAGATCCAGGCTCGGGTGAAGGTCCTTGGCGAAGATGAACTGTTGTCGGTGCAGGCAGCGCTGGCAGGGCTGCAGAGTCAAGAGCGGGAACTGCAGCGCAGCTTGCAAAATCAGGACCAGGACCACCTGGAACAACGGCACCACGACTGGCGCGGTCGCTGGCGCCGGATGCAGACCGCGGTAGAAGGGTTGGCCGGCGCCGACCATGACGCCCAATTGGAGGCTGTAGACAGGCGCTGCGGGGACACCCAGAGGATGGTGGAGCAACAACGGCAGCGGCTGGAGGCGCTGGCGCACCGTTCGGGAAGCTGGTTACAGAGCTATCAACAGCGGCAGCAGACCATGGCGGCGCTGCGCAGCAGCATCCAACCCCTGCGCACCGAGCAACTCCAGCTTCAGGAGCAACTCAAGCAGGAGGAGCAGCAGTTGCAGGACGGGTATGAGCAGCAGCAGCAAGTGGAAACCAGCCACCGGCAACACCAGGCCAAGCTAGATGATCTCACGGCGCGGAAGGGGCAACTCCAACAGAGGCTGGAAGCGCTCCGGACGGAGTGCAACGAAGGCAACAGCGCTCTGAAACTATTGCAGCGCAGCCGCCAGCAGTTGGAACGGGATCAGGTGCAGTTGGAGCAGGACCTGGTGAAGCTGGAAAGCCGCCGTGAAGCCCTCCAAGAAAGCCGTGGCACCGGGGCACTGCGCTTGATTCTGGACAGTGGGCTGCCGGGCATCCACGGTCCCGTGGCCAAGCTGGGTGAAGTGGAGCCACCCCATCGCCTGGCGCTGGAGGTGGCTGCCGGCGCCCGTCTCAACCACGTGGTTGTGGACGACGACCAGATTGCCGCACAAGCCATTGGGCTCCTCAAGCGTCACCGCGCCGGTCGCCTCACCTTCCTGCCCCTCAACCGCCTGCGCACGCCAGCGGCCTCAGCCGCCACGGCCCGCAGCCTGCGGTTGCCGGGCCTGGTGGACCGCGCCGTGAACCTGGTTCACTTTGATTCCGTCTACGGGCAGGTGTTTGCCCATGCGCTGGGGGACACCCTGGTGTTTGAGACTCTGCATCAGGCGCGCCGCCTCCTGGGGCAGCACCGTTGCGTCACCCTGGAGGGTGAGTTGCTGGAGCGCAGCGGCGCCATGACGGGTGGGAACTTGCAGCGCCGTCAGGATCGCCTCGGTTTCAGCAGCAGTGAACAGGCCGACGAGGCGGAGCCTCTCCGGCAACGGCTGCTGGACTTGGGCCAGCATCTGAGCGCCTGTCGGCGGGAAGAGGCCAAACAGAGCCAGGCCGTGGACGCTGTGCAGACGCGGTTGACCGACGTCAGCTGCCGCCTGGCGGCGGTGGAGGCGGAGCACGGCAGTGTGCTGGCGCAACACAGACCCCTGGCCACACGCCTGGACCAGCAACGGCAGCACATCACCACCAGCGCCGCCCGCATCAGGGAGCGCCAGGGCCGGCTGCAAGCGCTGGATGGGGAGTTGAAGGCGCAGCAGCAGCAATTGGCCACGTTGGAGGCGGCCGCCGAGGCTGACGACGCCACCATGGTGAGCGGGCAATGGAACCAATTACAGGAAGAGTTGAAAGCGGTGGAGGCTCAACACGCGGCCAATCTGGCTCAACGGGAGGTGCTGCGGTCCGCCTTGCGGGAGCACCGATTGAACGAGCAGCGCCTGGCGGACCAGCGCCAACTCCTGCAACAGGAAGGAGACCGGTTGCAGCGGGAACGGGAAGCCCTGAACCAGCGCCGGCAAGAGTTGAGCGCGCACCAACAGCGCCTGGAGCAGGAACGTCGGACCATGGAGGTCGAGCTTCAGGAGTTGCAACAGGCCCTGGGGCAGCAGCGGCGGCAGCGGGACCAACTGGAGACTGTTGTGGCGCAACTGAATCAACAGATACACCAGAGCACGTGGCAGCAGCAGCAGTTGGCGGAGAAACACCAAGCCCTCAGGGATCAGCAAACGGCCATTGAGGCGCAGATCCGCCTGCAACAGGCAGAACTGCCGGCCCCCCGCCCCCAACTCCCGGACACGGTGAGGGCCGCGGGGCTGGAGGCGTTGCAGCGGCACATCCACAAGCTGGAGCAGGATTTGCGCGCCCTGGAACCCGTCAATATGCTGGCGCTGGAAGAGTTGGCGGAACTGGAGACACGGCTGGCCGCCATTGGGGAACGGTTGACCGTGCTGCACCAGGAGCGGGAGGGGGTCTTGCAGCGCATTGAGACCATGGCCAGCCTGCGGAAAAAGGCCTTCATGGAGGCGTTCACCGACGTCAACGGGCACTTCAAGGAGATCTTTACCCAGCTTTCGGACGGGGAAGGCCGCCTTCAGTTGGACGACGAAACCGATCCCCTCGCCGGCGGCCTCACCCTGGTGGCCCATCCCAAAGGCAAGGTGATGAGCCGTTTGAACGCCATGTCCGGGGGGGAAAAGTCCCTTACGGCCCTCAGCTTCCTGTTTGCCCTGCAACGGTTTCGTCCTTCCCCTTTCTATGCTCTGGACGAGGTGGACAGCTTCCTGGACGGCGTCAACGTGGAGAGCCTAGCCCGGTTGATTGCCCGGCAAGCCCAACTGGCCCAATGTCTTGTGGTGAGTCACCGTCGTCCCATGATTGCCGCAGCCCAGCGCACCCTTGGGGTGACCCAGGCCCGTGGCGCCCATACCCAGGTGATTGGCCTACCCACCCAGGCGCCCTAGGCTCAGGACTCATAACCAGAAGATGGGAGTGGGGGCGAGGAGGACGGCAGAG
>NZ_FITM01000150.1 GCF_900047545.1 Candidatus Synechococcus spongiarum | reverse complement strand
CCAGCTTGGGCTGATTTTGACTGTCGTAGTCCGACCAGAACTATGCAAAATCCTCTGTGGCCCTCTCTTGAAGGCCAATTCAGAGATTCCCTAGCCGATTAAAGTACTGTCGCAGATACGTCCTTAACACCTCCAGCTTGGCCTTGATATGGGGCTCAATTTGGGGAGGCCGCTCGTCAGGCTACCATTGAGATGCCATGATTGCTGTCCACTAAAGCTGGGATGGGCATAGAATTATACTCCTCCCCCTCCAACAGACGACCACCGGCCTTGGGTGTGTATCCGCCCCATTGTTTGAAAAAGAAGGGCACCTCGGGATCTTGGCATTGATCCCGAATCTCGCACACCCATTCCGGGTGCAGTGGACGGGCATGGGGACCACTTCCCCCACCACCAACAACCTAGGAAATGCCCTCCAGGTCAATAGCTCCAGGGGATTCCAACAGGGGCTCAAGAGAGAGGAAGCGCACCGCTGCGGGCGCCATGGAAAGGTGGCGAATGCGGGAGCGCACCGTGCGGTCTTCCACGGAAACGCCACACCAGATATGTGGCGGTGCAAGGCGATCCCCATACCTACCCCTGAGGTACTCCTGCATCCGCAAGCTGCGCTTGGTGAGCACCTAATAGATATGACAGTCCACGGCTTCCATCTGAGCAAAGACCCGATCAATGAACCCGCCGGGAATGTCCTTGTGAAACAGATCCCCCATGGAGTTGACGAAGATCATCCGTGGCTTGCGCCATTGCGCCGGCTGATCCAGCCGTGATTCCCAGAGGCGTAGATCAAAGCCCTGCCCATAGGAATGGCCAGGAACGCCCCGCCAGCGCTCCGCAAAGCGCTCCGCGTAGCAGTGTGGTCGCACCCCCGCGACACCTTGGTAAAGCCGGTCACCGGATTCTAGGTGGCACCGGTCCACTCGATCGCCGAGTTGTCAGCCATGCTGCCTGGGTTGAGCGATTCCTCAGCCTATCAACAGGCTGCTGCTGTGAGGGTGGACGACCATTCTGCTTCACCCGACTTGACCCGATCCAGGCGGAAGGTTCTTTGCAGAAGGCTCTCCATCACCATCCACGCTCCACCAACGCCTCGGCAGCCTGGTGAAGCACTGCCAGGTCAGCGCCACGGACCATGGCCCCTTCACCAAGGCGCCGCCGCCAAGCCCGTGCTCCGGGCACCCCCTGCACCAGTTGCAGCAGGTGGCGGGCCACGTCCCAGAGGCGTCCTCCCCGGACCACGTGGGCCTGGGCATAGGGGATCATGGCCTTCACAACGGCGGACGGCTGCAGGGGATGGCGAGGAGCATGGCCGTAGAAGACTTCATCCACGTCGGCCCAGCGCAGGGGGTGGTCGTAGGCGGCGCGGCCCACCATGACGCCGTCGCATATGGTGAGGGCCTGCCGGCAATCCGCCATGGCGGTGAGGCCCCCGTTGAGGACAATGGACAAGCCGGGACGGTCCTGTTTGAGACGCGCCACCCAGTCGTAGCGCAGGGGGGGGATGGTGCGGTTCTGTTTGGGATTGAGGCCCTGGAGCCAGGCCTTGCGGGCATGGACAATGAAGCGCTGGGCGCCCGCCGCCGCCGTGGTATCTACGAATGCCAGCAAATGGTCGTAGCGCTCCTGGTGGTCAATGCCCAGGCGGTGCTTGACGGTGACCGGCAGGCTGCTGCTGGTGGCCATGGCCTCAATGCAGCGGGCCACGTGGTCGGGCTCCGCCATGAGGCAAGCACCAAAACGCCCCGCCTGGACCCGTTCACTGGGACAGCCCAGATTCAAGTTGAGTTCGTCGTAGCCCCACACCTCCGCCATGCGAGCCGCTTCCGCCAACAGCAGGGGGTCATCACCTCCCACCTGGAGTGCCAGGGGATGTTCGATGGGGTCGTAGTCCAGCAGGGGCCGCCGGTGGCCGTAGTGGAGCGCCTGGGCCACCACCATCTCCGTGTAGAGCAAGGCCTCACGGCTGATCTGACGCATCAGCACCCGAAAATGCCGATCCGTGCAGTCCAGCATCGGCGCCACGCTGAAGGGATGCCCTTTCAATCCGGGAGAAGCATGAAGGTGGCTGGGGACGGCTACCATGGCACGGGATGGGGACCATAGAATGGCTTTTTGAACGAGGGTCACAGCACCATGGCTCCATTGGTAAGCTCCATGAGCCGCCGCCACCTGCTGCTGGGGCTTGTCACCTCTATGGTGACTATTTTGAAACCATCCATGGCCAGCGCAGCATCCCCAGCGGGAGAAGCCACCTGGGATCTCACTGAATCCCAGTGGCGCCAGCGGCTCTCCCCGGAAGAATTTGACGTCTTGCGGCGGGAAGGGACGGAGCGCCCCTTTACCAGCAGGGCACTGCTGGAGGAAAAGCGGGACGGCACATTTGTGTGCAAAGGGTGTGAACTGCCCCTGTTTTCCTCGGCGACGAAGTACGAGAGTGGCACCGGCTGGCCCAGCTTTTGGGAGCCGCTCCCCAACAACATTGCCACCAAGCTGGATTTTAAGCTGTTTCTTCCCCGCACGGAGTACCATTGCCGCCGCTGTGGCGGACACCAGGGGCACGTGTTCAACGACGGTCCTCAGCCCACCGGTAAGCGCTACTGCAACAACGGGGTCGCCCTTGCCTTTGTCCCTGCAGATGCGGCAGAGACGCCAGTGAACTGAGGAGAGTGTTGCAGTTCTTGGTGATGCGGCGTCATGGTTCGGATCCGCCCCCTGCTGTTGGAAGACTGGCCTGCCACATGGCAAATGATGGAGCCGGTGGTCCGTGCCGGCGAGACCCTGGCCTTTGATCCAGCCATGGATAGCGAAGCAGGCTACGCCGTTTGGGTGGAGGCGGTCCTGCAGGCCTTTGTGGCGGTGGCGGCGGATGGCCAAGTGCTGGGCACCTACCACATCAAGCCCAATGGTCCCCCCCTGGCGGCCCATGTGTGCAACTGCGGTTACGTGGTTGCCGCCACAGCGCGACGGCGAGGGGTTGGCAGTCTGATGTTTTCCCATTCCCAGGACCAGGCCCTGGCGTTTGGCTTTCGGGCCATGCAATTTAACCTGGTTGTATCCACCAACACCGCTGCGGTGCAGGCTTGGCAGCACAATGGCATGGCCATTGTCGGCACACTACCCGGTGCGTTTCACCATCAGCGATTGGGCTTTGTGGATGCCCACGTGATGTTTAAGCTTCTCAAAAGCGATTAACTCAACCTGTTTGCCCCATCACGTGATGCCGAATTCCGCTAGGGCAGGCGCCAGGTTGTGGTGATCATGGCCGGGGCGCGCCAGTTTGCATAGGGCAAAACGCTTCAGTTCACTCAACTGCTGCCATTGTTCATTGTTCATGGTTTGCCCCATGGCGTGAAGCGCGGCAGTCACGGACTCCAAGGGCTTTGGCTGCTGCCAGGGGGGAAGCTGGGGAATGGGCAACTCCCCAACAGGACCATCCGCAATGTCGGCAGTGCGCTGTTTGAGGTGTACCGCAAAAGCCTGGAGATCATGGGGTCCATCCGGCCAATCCACCAACCGTTGACGCTCTCCCTGGTCCAGGGCCAGCCAGTGGTGTAGTTTGAGCTTGATGCCGCTCAGGTCCAGCTTGCGGCGCACACAGAGGGGGATGCAACGCCAACTGCCCGTGAAGTCCGCTTCAAAGGCAAAGCAGTGGCTCGCCTCACTCATCGGCATGTGGCATGTTGGCGTTGCGGCTCCATGCTCCGCAGCAGATGGCGGAGGCGATCACGCTTCTGGAGCACCTGGCCACTGGCCAGCAACTGGTCCGCCTCTGCCAGGCAATCGGGCAGGGAGCGCTCACGATTCAGGAACCACAGGTAGGAGCCGCTATTCCAGCTCACGGCCCGGCGCAAGGGGCCATGGCCCAGTAGGGCGGCTTCAGCCATCCGGGACCAGGCCTCCTCACCGTTCCACGCCAGATCCTCTCCAAAATAACCGTGGTCGCGAGGATGGAAGATGTGGCGCTCCGCCTGGCCATAGCGCACGTGGGCAAGGATACCGGCGCGGCTGGTGGGGATATCCGTGCTGCCCTCCAACCCCTTGACCGTGACAACGTTGCGCTCCCCCCCATGTTCAGCCAGGGCTGCCCAGGCCCGGCTCTCCGTTGGGGGATGGACAAATCCGGACACCAGCAAGTGGGCCCCCTTGTGGGGGGACCAGAGCAACTCCAGACTGGCCACGGGGGGGCGCTTGCCCAGTTGATCGCGAATCTCCACCAGTGCCTCAGCCGCCGGGAAGTGCAGTGGCTGGTGGGTCAAGGCCATGTTCTCCTGGTCGAGACAACGCTGCACCGCGGCAATGGTGAGCCCGGACAAATCAATGCCCACACGTTGCAACAGCTCCATGGGAGTGATGCCGTATTTGATGGGCATGCGCCGCCCCCCATGGAGAATGACGGGATGGCCTGCCGTTGCCAACACCAGGGCCGTGAGGGGGAACACCGGCGCGGTCCTGGTGCGACCGTCGTAGGGCATCCCGAAGGAAATGGGCAGGTGCGGGCCTTGGCTGTGGAGGGATGGACCATGGGCCTCGTAGTGGTCCAACATGCCGGCCAACTCCTGGGGTTCCGGGCGGCGAATGCGATGGGCAATGAGAAAGGCCCCCACCTGTGCAGGGGTGGCGTCGCCATTGAGCATCAACGCCATGGCCTCCGCAGCTTCCTCTCGGGAAAGACCGCGGCTGGTGTGTTCGCCACTGCCAATTTTGCGCAATAACTCACGGAAGCGTTGCCGGCTGCTCGGATTCACCATGCTGCTCCCATGCAGTCATCATTCTGTTTGGTGGTTGTATCATGGTGAGCCAGCAAGGCCTACCAGGTATCCATTGCGACGGTTTTGACCGGGTCCCTTGCCATTGGCGCCAGTATACTATCCCCAGTATACACAACCTCGGTCCTGGTTCTTATGGTTGAGCAACCTCCGTGTCCTGGACTGCTGTTGCCATGAATGCTTCCCACCAGGTCACCAGTCCGGAGATTGCCCAGACCGTTGCCAGTGTGGCCACCGCCTTCCGTCAACGGTTCCCCGACGGCCGGGCTGATCTTTGTCCCTGGCAGGACGACTGGCGCACCCGCCGTTGGCAGGAGGCCAACTCCATCGACCTGGGCTTTCACTTCCCCGGCTGGAGCACACGCCTGGCCTGTCGCAGTGTGTTGGTGCAGTTGCAATTCAAGACGTCGCCGGGGCAGCAGGGGCAACTGCTGGGTCTGGTGCTGCGGGGCATCAGCTTCCGGGGGGAGCAATGGCGTCTCGCCACGTTGGGGCCATGGCAGCCGGAGGGGAAGGACACACCCACGGAGGACGTGAGCCAGGCCTTGCAGCACTTTTGCCGTGACGTTTTCAAGCTGTTCGGGGCTGCGGCCAGTTAGGAATCCAGTTGAGAACAAGACGACTGGGCACCGGTGCCGCGCTTCACGGTTGCGGAGTTAGCGCCCTGTTTCGTTGGTGGCATGTGGCGATACACCAGGCTGCCTTCCAGCAGAGCGGGCTCACGCTGGGCGCCCAGTCTCTCCATCAGGGCAATGGAGCGGGTGTTGCCCGGGGAGACGTAGCTCACCAGACGGGGAAACTCCAGCGCTCCGAAGGCGTAATCCCGCGCCGCCCGGGCGGCCTCCAGGGCAAGGCCCTGGCCTTCGGCAGCCTGGATGAGGGCAATCCCCAGCTCCGGGTCTTGATTACCCGGCTCAAACCCCAGCACAACCAGGCCCAACGGGGCGCCGTCCCCCTTCCCCTCCATGACCCACGCACCGTGACCACGCCAGAGCCAGGTGCTGCACGTGCGCGCAAAATCATCCCAGGCCTCCTCCCGCGTCATGGGGCCATTCATGAACTGGGCCCGCTGGGAGCAGGCAATCCGGGCATAGATCTGGAAATCCGTGATGCGGGGAGCCCGCAGCCACAGGCGTGCTGTTTTCAGCACCGGGATCCGGGCGCTGATGCGTTGGGCCAGCGCCGCTGCCGGTCCTGTGGAGGGACGCTCATGGGGACCGGGTTGCTCGGACGTGTTCACAGTCCTCAAAATCCCATGATGCAATAGCCCCCGTCCACGTACAGGACCTGGCCGCTGATGCCGGAGGCCAGGGGGCTGGCCAGGAAAGCGGCGGTGTTGCCCACCTCCTGCTGGGTCACGGTGCGGCGCAGGGGAGCCCTCTCCTCCACGTGGTGGATCATGTCCAGAATGCCCCCCACAGCGGAACTGGCGAGAGTGCGGATGGGGCCGGCGCTGATGGCGTTCACCCGCACCTGCTTCTCGGGACCCAGTTCAGCCGCCAGGTAGCGAACGGAAGCCTCCAGGGCTGCCTTGGCCAGTCCCATGACATTGTAGTTGGGAACGGCCCGCTCGGCCCCCAGGTAGGTGAGCGTGATCACACTGGCCCCTTGGGAGAAGAGGGGCTTGGCCAGGCGGCAGAGGGAGGTGAGGGAGTGGCTGCTGATCTCCAGGGCGGTGCGGAACCCCTGGGCGGTGGTGTTGGTGAAATCCCCCACCAGATCCGCCTTGTTGGCAAAGGCGAGGCAGTGAACGAGGATGTCTAGTTGGCCCCACTGGCGCTCCAGTTGCTGGAACACCGACTGCATCTGCTCCGGGTTCTGCACGTCCATGGGCAGAAACAGACCGGGATTGAGGGGCGCCGTCAACTCCCGCACCTTGGCTTCAAACCGCCCCTTCTCGTCCGGAAGATAGGTGATGCCCAGTTTGGCCCCGGCAAGGTGGAGTTGCCGGGCAATGCCCCAGGCGATGGAGCGGTTGTTGGCAATGCCGGTGACCAGGGCCTTCTTGCCGCTGAGATCCAGGAGCATGACAGCAAAGGAGTGTGTGTTGTTATTGTTCCTTAGCGGGGGGACCGACCCTTGGGGGCTCTGGGCCAATGGGGTTTCTTGGCAGGCCTGAGGGGTGTTCAGATATTGATTAAAATATCCGCACTGACTTCATACAGGCTTTTCTAAGAATTTCTGTACGTAGAGCAATGGGCAGGGAATTCTTCATGGATTCCTTCACGTTACTCCAATACAAGATGTTTTCACGGAAATGGGACCAGGGTTCATAGATGCGACGAAAACTCTGATTCTTGATGGTGTAGTCTTCATAGATCTCAAAGCTGGCCTGTTCCGCTGCTTTGAGAATGTCTTCTTCATAGAAAACAAGGCTGACGCCCTCGGCAACCAGCCGTCTCAGGGCATCACCGTTCCGTTCATCATAGCGGGCCAACATCTGCAGATTGACTTCGCTGGCTGCCGTATGAAACATCTGTTGGTAAGGTCTGGGCAGTGCCTCCCAGGTCTTGCGGTTCACAAAAACATGGAGCGCGGTACCGGGCTCCCACCAGCCCGGGTGATAATAATACTTGGCCACCTTCCACAGCCCCAGCTTCTCGTCGTCATAGGGGCCAACCCATTCCGCCGCGTCAATGGTGCCCCTTCCAGTGCCGGGAAAATCTCTCCTCCCGGTAACGCTTGCACCTTGACGCCTAAGGTGCTCATCACTTCACCACCCAGGCCCGGGATCCGCATGTTCAAAAGCCCTGTAGATCAGCAACGGTATTGACCTGCTGCTTAAACCAGCCTCCCATTTGTGGACCCGTATTACCTGCCGGAAAACCCAGCACGTCAAACTGTCCAAACAGACGATTCATGGCCTCATTGCCGCCACCTTCATAGAGCCAGGCATTTTGTTGTTGAGCATTGAGACCAAAAGGTACGGAGCTGCCAAAGGCAAAGGCAGGATTTTTGTCGATATAATAATAACTGGCGGTATGGCCGCACTCCGCCAAGCCTTCTTGTACGGCATCCAAAATCTTGAGGCCGGAAACCAGCTCACCAGCGGCGTAAGGCGTGATTTGAAAATAACCGTCACTCATCTCCTCCACTCGCTCGGCCATGGCGACTGCGCCGCCGTACATGGTGTCGAGGGACGTTGGCCAACTGGTGGCCATGCCGCCAGCGCACCCTGGGTTGATCACCACCCATCACGGCTGGTGATCTCCGGCGTTGCTGTTGCCGCCCCAGGCCACCACAAGCCGCCAGAGCAGCACTGCCCAAGCTGAAGGCGGCGGTCGTGACGGCCTGACGACGTTTCATGGGGTGACCGGCCGAGGGCAGTACTGGCCACCTCAGGGCTAGCCGATCTCCAGCGCCCGTACCCCTGCCTGGGGCAGCGCAGGTGCTGGAGTCAAGGCGGACGGTCATCCCGATCCCCCGTTCCCCCTGTGGGACCATGTTGGCCAATGCTGGCCCTTGTACCCTGCGATGCCCGCCTCCGACCCGAAGACTGCCTTGCCGGACCATGGTCTGGCCCAGCCGTTGCAGGAACCCTATTCTCCCAGCCGGGTGGAGGCCCACTGGCAGCAGCACTGGCGGGCCTGTGGGCAATACCGCACACCGGAGCCCCGGCCTGGACAGGACACGTTTTACGCCCTCTCCATGTTCCCCTATCCCTCGGGGAATCTGCACATGGGACATGTGCGCAACTACGTCATCACCGACGTGGTGGCCCGGGTGCAGCGGATGAAGGGCAAGGCGGTGCTCCATCCCATGGGTTGGGACGCCTTCGGCTTGCCCGCAGAAAACGCCGCCATTGAGCGCTCCGTGGAACCGGGCCGCTGGACGGAGCAAAACATTGCCCAGATGCGGCGTCAGCTTGATGCCCTGGGGTTGTCCCTTGACTGGGAGCGGGAAGTGACCACCTGCCAGCCGGATTATTATCGCTGGACCCAATGGATTTTCCTAGAACTGTTTGCGGCGGGGTTGGCCTACCAGAAGGAAGCTGCCGTGAACTGGGATCCGGTGGACCAGACCGTGCTGGCCAACGAGCAGGTGGACAGCCAGGGGCGCTCCTGGCGCTCCGGCGCCCTGGTGGAGCGCCGCCTGCTCCGCCAGTGGTTCCTTGGCATCACCCACTATGCACAGGACCTGCTGGAGGACCTGAAGCTGCTAGGGGGTTGGCCGGAGCGGGTGCGCACCATGCAGGCTAACTGGATTGGGCGCTCCACCGGCACCCAGGTGTTGTTTCCCTTCATGCCCCCCGGCAACGACCAGGGCACAGTGGCGGTGGAGGTGTTCACCACCCGGCCGGACACCCTGTTTGGCGTCACCTACATGGTGTTGTCTCCGGAGCATACCCTTGTGGACAGCCTCACCCACCCGGAGCAGCAGGCCACCGTGGCCGCCTTCCGTGACGAGATGGCCCGCACCAGCACCATGGAGCGCACGGCAGATGATCGCCCTAAGCGGGGCGTTCCCCTCGGCACCCATGTGCGGCACCCCCTCAGTGGTGAGCCCGTTCCCGTCTGGATTGCGGACTATGTTCTGCTGGACTACGGCTCCGGCGCCGTGATGGGGGTCCCTGCCCATGACAGCCGTGACTTTGACTTCGCCCGGCGCCACGGCCTGCCCGTCACCGTAGTGATCACCCCCGACGGCCAGGATCCTCCAGGGGGAGAAGGAAGCCTGGAGGAGGCGTTTTGCGATGACGGCGTCCTGGTGAACTCCGGTGACTTCAATGGTCTGCCCAGCCGGTTGGCCAAGGCCCGCATCACCGCTGCGCTGGCTGCTCAGCAGCTTGGGAAGGAAAAAACCGTCTATCGCTTGCGGGATTGGCTGGTGTCGCGCCAGCGCTACTGGGGCTGCCCCATCCCCATCATCCACTGCCCCAACTGTGGTGCTGTGCCCGTCCCCCAAGACCAGTTGCCCGTGGAGTTGCCCCGGGATTTGCCCTTGGCGGGCAAGGGGGGCAACCCCCTGGCCAAGGCCAAGGCGTGGCTGGAGGTGGACTGTCCCGTCTGTGGAACGCCAGCCCGGCGGGAAACCGACACCATGGACACGTTCATGTGCTCCAGTTGGTACTTCCTGCGCTATGCGGACGCCACCAATGCCCAGCAGGCCTTTCAGCGGGAGAAGGTGGACCAGTGGCTACCCGTGGATCAATACGTGGGGGGGGTGGAACACGCCATCCTGCATCTGCTCTACTCGCGATTTTTCACCAAGGCGTTGGCGGACCGGGGCCTGTTGGGGTTCCGTGAGCCCTTTCAGCGGCTGCTCACCCAGGGCATGGTCCAGGCCATCACCTATCGCAATCCGCGCACAGGCAAATACGTGGCCCCGGCGCAGGTGCAGGATCCCGATCACCCCTTGGATCCTGAGGATGGGGAACCCCTGGAGTCCTTCTTCGAGAAGATGTCCAAGTCCAAGCTCAACGGCGTGGACCCGGCCTCGGTGGTTGCCCGCTACGGGGCCGACACGGCGCGGATGTTCGTTCTCTTCAAGGCGCCGCCGGAGAAGGATCTGGAGTGGAGCGATGCGGACGTGGAAGGGCAGTTTCGGTTTCTGCAGCGGCTCTGGCGCCTAGTGGCGGCTTTCCGGCAGCGAGGTGGACGGCTCAACCGTGCCCCGGACAGCCCCACAACAAAGCTCGCTGCCATAGACCGGCAGGTGCGCCGTTGTGTCCACACCGCCATCCAGGCCGTTGAAGAGGATCTGGATGGGGCCTATCAGTTCAACACGGCCGTGTCTGAACTGATGAAGCTGGCCAATGGCTTGGGCAACCTGGACAAGGCCTCTGACGGTGTGCAGCGTGAGGCCATGGACACCCTGCTGCGGCTGCTGGCCCCCTTTGCTCCCCATTTGGCCGAAGAGTTGTGGCGGCAGTTGGATGGTGCGGGCAGTGTTCACAGCCAGAGTTGGCCCCAACCGGACTCGGAGGCCCTCAAACAGGAGTTGCGGGATGTGGTGATCCAGATCCAGGGCAAAACCCGGGGAACCATGACGGTGCCCAGTACCGCCTCCCAAAAGGAACTGGAACGCCTGGCCTGTGGCAGTGACATTGCCCAGCGCTGGCTGAAGGGAACCACCCCACGGCGGGTGATCGTGGTGCCGGGGCGGTTGGTGAACTTGGTGCCGTAGGTCGTTGCCGCCCTCCATGCCCCCCGGATCAGCAGGAGCAAACGCAGCAGAGGCAAACTGGGTCATCCGTCATCACAGCCTTCCCCATGCAACGCCGACCGCCCTGGCTTCTCATTGGCGCCCTGGCTGCCCTCATCCTGTTGCCGGGTCCCACCCTGCGTCTGCTCTTCGGTTTGGCCAAGTGGCTATCCCTGCTGCTCCTGTTGCCCCCTCTGCTGGCGGGTGTGGCCGGCTTGGCCGGCTGGCTGTGGTGGCGTCGCCTGCAAGCCCGGATCCGGCAATGCCCAAGTTGCGGGATCTCCACTATGGGCACCACCACCTGCCCCGCCTGTGGCTACAGCTTTGTGGGGACCACCCCAGGCAGCGGTGGCAAACATGACCCCATTGATGTGCAGGCGGAAACCCTAGAGGATTAGGGCTCTATACAACAGGGAGTACACCCATGGCCCGCAACCGAGGTTGGCAAGAGTTCAGGTCCGATCAGACGCCCCGGATCCGGCAGCTGCCGGCGCCGCAGCCGCCAGGTCAACAGCAGGTCAGGGTGCAGCGCAGCAGTCGGGGGCGCGGTGGCAAGACCAGCACCATCATCACAGGACTGGAGTTGCCCCCCGACCAGCTCCACGCCTTGGCCAAGGCTTTGAAAGTCGCCACCGCCACCGGAGGCAGCGTGCAGGGGGACACCCTTGTGCTGCAAGGCGACCAGGTGACGGCGGTGCTGGAGCAACTCGCTAGGCGCGGCTATCTAGCCAAACGCTCTGGTGGCTAAAGCACATGCCGCTGTCGGCAGTGGGGCGGCTGCTGTAGACAATTGCCGTGGACAATGGAACCCAGGCCGGCGTCTTTTCCGTGACCACACCCACCACCACCAACATCGTCTGGCATCAAGCCGGTGTATCCCGCCAGGAGCGGGCCGCGTTGCGGGGGCACGGCAGCGCCGTCCTCTGGTTTACGGGCCTCTCTGGCTCCGGCAAGAGCACCATGGCCAACGGGGTCAACGGTGAACTGCACCGCCGTGGTATTGCGGGCTATGTGTTGGACGGGGACAATGTGCGCCATGGCCTCTGCAACGATCTGGGCTTTACCGATGCCGACCGCATCGAAAACATCCGCCGCATTGGCGAGCTGGCCAAGTTGTTCCTGGATGCTGGAGTGATCACCCTGACGGCTTTTGTCTCCCCCTTCCAAGCGGATCGGGATCGGGCAAGGGCTCTG
This sequence comes from Candidatus Synechococcus spongiarum, assembly GCF_900047545.1. GTDB lineage: Bacteria > Cyanobacteriota > Cyanobacteriia > PCC-6307 > Cyanobiaceae > Synechococcus_B > Synechococcus_B spongiarum_C. The sequence continues at coordinate 1,478 of NZ_FITM01000150.1, read as the reverse complement.
GTGCCCTCTGGCGACTTCCTGGAGATCTACTGCGCTGCCGACCTGACCACCTGTGAGCGGCGGGATCCCAAGGGCTTGTATGCCAAAGCCCGTGCTGGGGAGATCAAGCACTTCACGGGGCTGGACTCTCCCTATGAGCCCCCCCAAAGCCCAGAGCTGGTGATCCGCACCGGTGACCGCTCCTTGGAGGCGGGGATTGATCAGGTGTTGAGTGCCCTTGAGCAGCGTCAACTGATTCCTCCTCTCGCCGCTTGAGAATTTGAGATCCGTGGCCGTGCCGAGCAGCCCAGCCCCCGCCCCCACTGCGCCATGAGCAGCCGTCCTCCCGTTGCTGTTGCTTTGCTCTCAGGTGGCCTGGACTCGGCCACGGCGGCGGCCATGGCGTTGGCGGAGGGGGATCAGGTGATTGGTCTCTCCATGGACTACGGCCAGCGCCACCGCCGCGAGCTGCAAGCAGCCTCTGCCCTGGCCACGGCTTTGGGCCTGGTGGAGCACCACCGGTTGACGGTGAACCTGGCCGCCTGGGGCGGCTCGGCCCTCACGGACCTTCAACAGCCCCTGCCCCAGGACGGGGTTCAAACCCACGTCATTCCCACCACCTACGTGCCGGGGCGCAACACGGTGTTCATTGCCCTGGGTCTGAGTCTGGCGGAGGCCAGAGGCGCCCATCGGTTGGTGCTGGGGGTCAATGCGGTGGATTACTCCGGCTATCCAGACTGCCGCGGTGATTACCTGGCCCAATACCAGACCCTGGCGGACCTGGCCACCAAAGCCGGTCGCCTGGGACAGGGTCCCAAACTCTGGGCCCCTCTGCTCCGCCTCAACAAACGGGAGATTGTTGAGCGGGCTTTGGCTCTGGACGTGCCCATAGCCGCCACCTGGAGTTGCTATGGCGGTGGGGAAGAGCCCTGTGGCCGTTGCGATAGCTGCCGCATCCGCGACCAGGCCCTCCACGATGCAGGGGTCCCCCACTTGGCCAGCCACTGAGCGGCTGGCTGGGCAGGGCCAACGGGAGAAAACCAGGTGACGTCAGGGTTGCCGGGCGGCGGCTCAACGGGGGGCTTTGCTCAGCGTCTCCATGATCTTCAAGGGCAACTCATCCACTTTCTTCCGTAGCTCTTGCATGTCTTCCTACTGTCGGTCATCCAGCTTGGCCAGATCACTACGCAGGTCGTCAATCCGCTTGTTTAGCCGGTTCACGATCAGCCCCACCCCTATGAGGATCACGGTGGGTTGGCTCAGCAGTGCAAACCATTCGCTGAGTGCGGTTCTACCAATTCCACCTCTTCGAGTGGATCACCATTGATGAGATCGAACCATTGCTGGTCTCTGGGAAAGAACTGCTTGAGGGAGGGTTGTGGGAGCATTGCAGGAAGGTGGACAGGGAGAAGGCAGTGCCAAGACTGATAGACAGGAGCAAAGCAGAGAGGCACATTGGACATGGCGGGAAGCGCCGCTGACATGCATTCCCAACAGCG
>NZ_FITM01000030.1 GCF_900047545.1 Candidatus Synechococcus spongiarum | reverse complement strand
GGCACGAAGGGGGGTGCGCTTGATGAACCCCGCCTGGGTCAACATGAGCAGATGCCGATCTTCACTGAAGTCCGATAAGGCCAGCAGGGAGGTGATGTCCTCTTCCCGGGAAATGGGCAGGAGTTGAACAATGGGAGAGCCCTTGGCTGTGCGACTGGCAATGGGCACCTTGTACGCGGGCAGGGCATAGACAAGGCCCCGATCACTGAACAACAGCAGCGTGTCATGGTCGCTGCAACTGATGAACAGGCGCACCTGCTCCGTACGTTCACTGCGGGTCCCCGCTTTACCCCGGGTCCCCAAGTTGGTGGCGACAAACTCCCGCACGGGCATGCGCTTCAGGTAGCCGCCGCTGGTGAGCAGAACCACGGAGCGCTCGTTGGCAATAAGGTCAATATCTTCCAGGTCTCCCTCCGCATCAAGAATCACGGTGCGCCGTTCCGTGGCAAAACGGGGTCCCAATTGATGCAGTTCCGTGCGAATGATGACGCTGACCCGCTCCCGGTGCGCCAGGATGTGGCGGTAGTCCGTGATTTTTGCCAGCAGATCCTCGTGTTCCAGGCGGATTTTGTCCGCTTCCAGAGCCGTGAGGCGCCGCAGTTGCATCTGCAGGATTGCCTCGGACTGCTGGGAACTGAGGCCCAGACGCTCCTCAAGCTGACTGCGGGCTGCTGAGGTATCGGCAGCGGCGCGAATCAGGCGGATCACTTCATCCAGGTCCTTGAGGGCCATGAGGAAACCCTGCAGCAGGTGGTCCCGTTCCTCGGCCTTGTGGAGCAAGTGGCGGGTGCGGCGCTCAACGGTCTCAATACGAAAGACCAGGAACGTCTCCAGCAACTGGCGCAGACTGAGGAGCCGCGGCTCACCCTTCACCAGCGCCACCATGTTGGTGCTGAAATTGGCCTGCAGAGGGGTGAGCTTGAACAGGTTGTTGAGCACCACCTGGCCATAGGCGTCCCGCCGCAGTTCAATGACGATGCGCATTCCTTCCCGGTCGCTCTCGTCGCGGATATCGGCAATGCCCTCCAGCTTTTTCTCGTTCACCAACTCGGCAATGCGCTCAATCAAGGCCGCCTTGTTCACCTGATAGGGCAGCTCGGTGATGATCACCGCATCCCGATCAGGGCGACCTTTGGCGTGCAAGGTTTCCACAGTGGCCACACCCCGCACGGGGATGGAGCCGCGCCCACTGCGATAGGTTTCCTTGATGCCCCGGCGCCCCAGGATTTGACCCCCGGTGGGGAAATCGGGACCGGGAATCATCTGAAGCAGTTGCTGGTCGCTCAACTGCGGGTCACCGATGAGGGCATCCAGGCCGGCAATCAGCTCCGACAGGTTGTGGGGGGGGATGTTGGTGGCCATGCCCACGGCAATGCCGGACGAACCGTTGAGCAAAAGCTGGGGAATGCGGGCAGGCAGCACCGTGGGCTCCTGCTGGGAGCCGTCGAAGGTGGGGAGAAAATCAACGGTCTCGCTTTCAATGTCCTCCAGCAGGGCGCTGGTGCTGAGCGCCTGCAGGCGTGACTCCGTGTACCGCATGGCGGCAGGCGGGTCGTTGTCCACGGAGCCGAAATTGCCGTGGCCGTCAATCAGTGGCGCCCGCATGGAGAAGTCCTGGGCCATGCGCACCAGGGCGTCGTACACGGCGCTCTCGCCGTGGGGATGGTACTTGCCCAGCACTTCCCCCACCACCCGGGCGCACTTCCGAAACGGCCGCTCGGCCGTCAGGCCCAGTTCGTACATGGCGTAAAGGATGCGCCGATGGACAGGCTTGAGGCCATCGCGGGCATCGGGCAATGCCCGACCCACGATGACGCTCATGGCGTACTCCAGATAGGAGCGGGACATCTCGCCCCGCAAATCTGTGGTCACAATGCGCCCTTCGCTGTTGGGGCCGCTCCCCGGGAAGGGAGATTCAATGGATTCAGGCATGCCGCAGAAGCTGGAGCAGACGATTCACCGGCAGCAGAGAAGCAGGATGACAGCCACCATGGGATGAGTCTAGCGAAGTGCTGCCGACGCCCCGTGTCCCCCTTGCCCCACCGCACCATGGAGCAGTTGCAGCGCCGTCAGGCTGCAGGTAAGTTGCGGGTGCGCACCAGTGGTCAATTTCGTGCGGACGTGGCCAGGGTGGGCTTGCAGAAGGCGTTTTCCAGAACCGATGTTCTGGCTGCAGGTGGTTGCAGCGTCAGTACCCAGGCTAGCCTCAACATTGGTCTGGGTCCCTGTGACCCCCCGATTCGGATCCAGCGGGCTGAGCTGGCAGGGGTTCGCCTGCAATGCCACGGCAGCAATAACAGCCTGACCCTGCCCCTTGGCGGGGGAGACCGTCCGGAACGCAGCGGTGCGACCGTGTTGAATGCCTTGCTCAAGGGGGCTTCCGTTCCTTTTGTCGCGTCTGGGGAGAAGCAGTCCCAGTTTCCGCGGCAAGAGTTGGTGATCCAGGTGGATTTGGCCGGCCTGGGCATGACCCGCCTGCTGCTGCCACGGGCCATCAGCGAAAACGGCATTGTGGCGATCAATAGTGGCGAGGCGAGGATCTGGTCCTTCCATGGACCGCTGCTGGAGCGGCTGGGCAATGCGGTGTTCACAGCGCCTGGAGGACGGGGCATTGGCTTGAGCAGCCCTCGCCTCCACTGCCTGGGTGTGGGCTCGCCTGTCTTTGTGGCTGGCGCCATTGGGGTGGTGACAGGTGGGGGGATTGGCCACCAACCCCACTGCAACCGGCTGCCCGGCGGCCATGCTCTGGCGCCGGGAGCTACTGCGGCGGTCAGTGCCGATGCGGAACACATGAATCCAGCCTGGCTGCGTCCCTGTTGGTTTGGGGAGTTGGGAGCAGGGGTGATGGTGGCCTTAGCCGCCCCTGTTCCTCTCCTGACCGTGGAGGCGGCAGCAACAGCAGGCGTGGGGGATCACGAACTCCAGGCCCCTGTGCTGGATTTTTCTATTCCACGACGGGTACGTCCCGTACTGGGTTGTGTCGCTTACAAGGACCTTCTCGGTGGACGGATCACTGTCAGGGGACATGCTGTCCCCACGGCATCCGCCACAAGCCTACGTCTCACCGACCACATCACGTCCGCTCTGGCAGAGAAGTTGCGGGACGGGTCTTTCCCTTTGGTTGCCCCCTTCCAGCCCCTTCCGGAAAAGCCGACCTTGACGCCCGTCAACAGCTAGTCTGAATGGACATGCAACGCCCAACAACAGCGATGCAGGACACGAAGGATATGCCTGAGCAAGCAAAGGGCACCAGTCAGTCACCCGATTCCACGTCAGCCACTCCGGCACAACAGGCTTCCCAGCAGGCTGAGGGCAGTAGTGAGGGGGGGGAATTCCAGCTTCTGCTCAACCTGGTGCAGGGTTGGGTTGATCGGCAGGGCTGGAACCTGTCTTTGAAAAGACTTGGACAGCCCATTCGCAACCTGTTCCTGTTGATCGCCGCTCTGATGGTGTTCCAGTTGGTCAGCGGTGTTGCCGAAGCACTGAACCGTATTCCCCTCCTGGGGAATACCTTGATGCTGGTGGCCTTAGTACAGATTACCATTTTCACTCGTCACAACCTGCTTCGCCAAGCGGACAGACAGAACCTGCGCAAGCGCATCAACACGTTGTTAGACGATACCTTTGGCTGAGACGTCAGGCTCCCCGCCGCCGTCTCCCCCTTCCATCCACGCATGTCTGCTGCATTCCTTCTGATCGAGAGCGTCAGCCGACTGGTTGCACTCTATGGATTTCTCCTGATTCTCTACATCCTCAGCAGTTGGATTCCCCAGTTCAGACACTCCCGCGTGGGGGAAATCCTGGCCCAGGTGAGTGAGCCCTATCTGAGGTTGTTTCAGGGGATTATCCCCCTTCTGGGCGGCATTGATTTTTCCCCCATCCTGGCGTTTATTGTGCTGCGCCTGGTTCAGAGAATCCTGGCCCAGGCGCTGAGAGCCCTGTAGGGAATCCTGCTGCCCTGGGCAGGGCGGCAGGGGGCAGGTCTCAACCAATGTGCAGTTGACCGAGGATGCCGTAACCGCTGAGGACTTCGGTGAGAATGGCCAGGAGAAAACCCAGCATGGCCGCCCGTCCATTGAGCCTCTCGGCTTTGGCCAGGCGCTCCTGGCGGATTTGGGCTGCTGCGGTTTCCTGGAACCACTGCTGGTTGGTGTTGGCCAGGAGAGAAAAGGAAGTCGAGGTCATGGGACATCCACGTGTGCAACAAAACTTTACACTGTGATGAAGTGAATGGGGGGTTCGGGTGCCCCCACCTCCCGGAGTCCCTGTTTGTGCCCCGAGGAAGGGCTTGTGGGCTGCCATGGTCTTAAGGTGGGGATGGTTGTTGCCCGTTTCGGGCCGCAGCCTTCTCTTCTGCGGTTTCAGCCCGCCCGTTTCATGAGCATTTACGTCGGCAACGTTCCCTTCACGGCCGAGAAGGAGGACATCCAGGAGCTCTTTGCCTACTACGGCGAAGTGGCCCGTGTGAGCCTTCCCCTCGACCGGGACACAGGGCGAAAGCGCGGGTTCGCTTTTGTGGACATGGTCAAGGAGGTTGACGAGCAGTCAGCCATTGACGACCTTCAGGACGTGGAGTGGATGGGACGCGCCATCCGTGTCCGCAAGGCGGAGCCCCGCGGGGGCGGTGCTTCGGACCGCCCCCGTCGCGGCGAGCGTTCTACTCCGACGGGGGAGCGTCGCAGCTCGGATGATCCGGAGAATGGCGCCCAGGGCTGACGTCACAGCGATTACGCTTGGGATGTTGGGGCAGTGGCGGTTTCCTGTTTTCCTTGATGCACCACGGCTGGGAGACACGAATCAGTTCAACCTGGTTTGCGGCTTGAGATTCCGCTTCCAGAAGGCGTTGAACCATTTGGCAACGGGGAGCCGCGGCAAGTTCTCCTTCCTCTGTCCACTCCAAAGCAGCCAAATCCGGCTTGAAGGAATGGGAGGGGATGGCGGATTTTGGCGGTGTCTGCGGTGCTTTCATCATCTCTACACCTCTGTCAGGGTTTCTTAACTGTCCTGCCAGGCTTCCCCTTTCCTTAAGGAACTTAAGATTTTCTTTTTCTTTCGAGAAACAAAAGAAATCTTCCCTCTTCCCTTGTCTGGCTCCATGGTCTCCTCATCCACAACCGAAAACCTTGTTGTCATCGGCTCGGGGCCGGCAGGATATACCGCAGCCCTCTATGCCGCTCGCGCCAACTTGGCTCCCCTGCTGATCACCGGCTTTCAGGAGGGGGGCATCCCCGGAGGTCAACTGATGACCACCACCCACGTGGAGAACTTTCCCGGTTTTCCCCAGGGCATCCTGGGTCCTGAACTCATGGACCGCATGAAGGCCCAGGCCGTACGCTGGGGAACCCGTCTGCTGGATGCTGATGCCGATCAACTGGACCTGAGCCAACGACCGTTCACCATTCAGGCCCAGGGGCAGACCCAGCGCACCCACGCCGTGATCCTGGCCACAGGTGCCCGTGCCAACCGCCTACACCTGCCCCAGGAAGAGCGTTTCTGGAGCCGGGGCATCAGTGCTTGTGCAGTATGCGATGGAGCCACACCCCAATTTCGCCATGAACCCCTGGCCGTGGTTGGGGGTGGTGACTCGGCCTGTGAAGAAGCCCATGCCCTGACCAAGTACGGTTCCCACGTGCATCTCGTTGTGCGCAGGCACAAGCTGCGGGCCTCCAAGGCCATGGCGGACCGGGTGCTGGCCAACGATCAAATCACCATCCACTGGGAGCACGAGGTGGTGGCCCTGCAGGGGGACGACTGGCTTGCGGCCGTTGAACTGCGTCACCACCTTGACGGCAGCACAACAACCCTTCCCGTGCGCGGACTCTTCTATGCCATCGGCCATACCCCCAACACGGGGTTGGTCCAAGGGCAGCTTCCCCTGGATGGAGAAGGCTATCTGGTGCCTCAACAGCCAGGACAGCCGGACACCGTCATCCCCGGTGTCTTCTGGGCTGGGGACGTGGCGGACCGCCGCTGGCGACAGGCCGTCACGGCGGCGGCCACGGGTTGCCAAGCAGCGCTCGCTGCCGAGGCATGGCTGACGGAGCAGAACCTGGCCGTGACCGTATCCCGCAAGACACCAGAGCCGGAATCGGCCCCAACGCCCCAAAAGATGAGCCCCGCCACGGAAGAGACCTACTCTCCCACAGCCCTCTGGCAGCAAGGCAGCTATGCTCTACGCCGCCTTTACCACGAGAGTATGGAGCCGCTGGTGGTGATGTACACCGCACCAGGGTGTGGCCCTTGCCATGTACTCAAGCCGCAACTGCGGCGGGTGGTGGAGGAACTGGCGCCTCAGATCCATGCCGTCGAGATCAACATTGAGGCGGAGCCCCACATTGCCCAGCAGGCTGGTGTGTCAGGAACCCCCACCATCCAGGTGTTTCACGACAAAGAACTGCGGTGCCAGTGGCGTGGCGTCAAACAGCGGCGCATGATCCGCACTGAGTTGGAGAAGGTGCTGTCCCCGGATCACCAGCAGCGGTGATCAACGGCGCTGACGTCCGCCAGGGCGGTGGCCTCCACCGCCACGGGGAGCGCCCATGTTGCGCTCCCGGTAGGTGATGCGGCCACGGGTGAGATCATAGGGGCTGATCTCCACGGTCACCTTGTCCCCCGCCAGCAGCTTGATGCGGAACTTGGTGAGCTTGCCGGCAGCGCGGCACAGGCATTGGTGTCCTTCTGGCTTGTCAAGGGTGACCATATAAAAGCCGTTGCCTTGTTCCCGTTCAATCACGCCAGAGGTTTCAATCATGGTTGAGCCATGGGGAGAGACAACATCATGGGCAAGCCCGATCCAGGCAGGTCCACCTGTGGAGCATCAGCTTATCAGGCTCGCATAGGGGCATCGGCGATGGCTGTGCCAGCCTGGACAGGCGATGGGGACAGACCCAGGATTTCCTCCTCGGCGGGGGGAACCAGAGCGATGAAACGGGATTGCTGCTCCTCCCACTGCGCCAGAATTTCCCCTGCCCTGGGGCTGCCTGTGGCCACCAGATGGGCTTCCAGCAGGGCCTTGAGTTGAGTCGCCAGCGCTGCGGACTCCGCCAAGCTGCGCAGCTTGACGGTCTCCCTGTTAATGCGCACGGCCGTGGCGTCGTCCTGTTGAAGCAGATAGGCCACCCCACCTGTCATGCCGGCGGCCACGTTGCGTCCCGTGGCACCCAGCACCACAACTACCCCACCGGTCATGTACTCGCAGCAGTGATCCCCGGCCCCCTCCACCACGGCCTGGGCGCCACTGTTGCGCACCCCAAAACGCTCGCCGGCCCGGCCATGGGCAAACAGTTGTCCCCCCGTGGCTCCGTAAAGACAGGTGTTGCCAAGGATCACGTTGTTGCCCGCTTGCAGACCGGAAGCTCTGGGGGGCACGATCACCAGGCGTCCGCCGTTCATGCCCTTGCCCACGTAGTCGTTGGCTTCCCCATGGAGCACCATATCCAGACCCTGAATACAGAAGGCACCGAAGCTCTGCCCCGCACAGCCACGGAAGCGCAACTGCAACTGACCACCAAAACCCCGGTTGCCGTGCTGGGCCGCAATCAACCCGGCCAGGCGCGCCCCCACGCTGCGGTCC
>NZ_FITM01000071.1 GCF_900047545.1 Candidatus Synechococcus spongiarum | reverse complement strand
CCCCCACGATGGCAGAGGCTGTTTTCACCCCGGACGCACCGGCTCCAGTAGGTCCCTATAGCCAGGCCGTGCGGGCAGGGAACACCATCTACTGCTCGGGCCAGATTGGCCTGGATCCCCAAACCGGCGCCATGGTAGGACTCCCCGATGATGTGGAGGCCGAGACCACCCAGGTGCTGCACAACCTGGGAGCCGTGCTCAAAGCAGCAGGGGCCACACCCTCCCATGTGGTGCGCACCACGATTTACCTCACCAATCTGGGGCACTTCGACCTGGTGAACAGGCTCTACGGGGAGATGTTTGGCACAGGTGTCCTGCCGGCGCGGGCCTGTGTCCAGGTGGCGGCGCTGCCCAAGGAGGCCCGTGTGGAGATGGATGCCATTGCCGTTCTCGTGTTTCCCTACTGACGCTAGCCTCTAGCGCGGGGTGACTGATCCCTTGCCTGCTTTCTCCCCACATCCCACACCTCCGTGGAGGCTGCTGTGGCGCAGAGGTGCCACGGTGGAGCAACTGCTCCAGTTGCTGAAGACCCTACCCCGTCGTCGTTGCCGTTCCCTACTGCTACTGCTGGCGCTCTCCGGGGTGACAGGCCTGATGGATCTGGTGACGGTGGTGTTGCTGGCCCGGCTCACGGCGGCGCTGGTGGATGTTCCCCTTCCCAATCAACTGCCCGGCATCAAGGTGTTCGGAGGGTCCCTCTACGACCAGACCCTCTGGCTGGTGGGCCTGTTCACCCTCTTGGCCTGGCTGGCCTCCCTGAGCAAGCTGGGATTGCAGGTGAGCCAGCAAAAGCTGGCGGCCCACATCTGGCACGACCTCTCTGCACAAATTTACGCCAACGTGATGGGTCAGGAGTTGACCTACCACCTCAAGGCCAGAACAGGCGACCTCACCCAGTTGGTCATCGAGAACGTGAAAGCCAACGCCGTGCAGGTGGTTTACCCGCTGCTGCGTCTGGTGGGGGCCTGTCTGACGCTGGTGTTTATCTCCATCGGCGTGTTGGTGGTGGGGCGAGGTCTGGCGGCGGGGCTGGTGATCCTGCTGGTGGCGGCCTACCTGAGTGTTTCCCTGATCTTCACCCCTTATCTGCGCCGTGCCAACCAGAAGACCGTCCAGTTGGCCCAGCGCTCCACCTGTCTGCTGATGGAATCCCTCGGTTCCGTGCGGGACATTCAACTGGCGCAGCAGGAGCCCTATTTCCAGCACCGGTTTGTGCAAGCCGTGGATGAGGCCCGGCGCTATGCCTGGCAGTTGGATACCCTTCCCCAGCTTCCCCGCCTGCTGGTGGAGCCCCTGGGCATTACCCTCATTTTTGGACTGGGCACCCTTCCCCCGCTGCTGCGGGGTGATCTGGAGCAGGTGCGGCAGGTGATTCCCTTCCTGGCTGCCCTGGCGCTGGCGGGGCTGCGGCTGATGCCCCCCCTTCAGGACGTGTTCTCGTCCCTGATCCAGCTTCGGGGTGGCTTGCCGGTGGTACATAAGGTGGTGGAGTTGCTCCAACTGCCCCGTCGGCGCCTCACCCTCACCTCCCCCGATGTGCCCCCTCCCAGCGCGGTGTTTCCACAGCACACCATTGGACTCCGTGACGTGTGGTACGGCTATGGGGAACCGGAGGACAGTTCAGAGTGGGTGTTGCGTCAATTGACCCTCACCATACCCGTGGGGTCACGGGTGGCCCTGGTGGGCTCCACCGGCAGCGGCAAAACCACCGCGGGCCATGTTTTGCTGGCCCTGCTGCAGCCCCAACGGGGCAGCCTGGAACTGGACGGCCAGCCGCTGAGTGAGCAGCAGCGGCCCGCATGGCAGGTTAGTTGCGCCCACGTACCCCAACTGATTCAGTTGTTGGACGGCACCATGGAGCAGAACGTGGCCTTCGGGGTGGAGCAGGAGGCCATTGATCACCACCGGGTCCAGGAGGCCGTTGCAGCGGCCCAGTTGGCTGAGCTCGTGGCCAGTCTTCCCTCTGGCCTGCAGACCCCTGTTGGTCAAAACGGCATCCGGCTCTCCGGTGGTCAGCGGCAGCGGATTGCCTTGGCACGGGCTTTCTACCGCCGCGCCCGGTTCCTGCTGCTGGATGAAGCCACCAGCGCACTGGACAACCGCACCGAGAGCGGCGTCATTCAGGCGTTGGATCAGGTGGGTCGGCATTGTACAACCGTGATCATTGCCCACCGCTTGGCTACGGTGGCCCGCTGCGACCGGATTCATGAGCTTGCCAACGGTTGTGTCAAAGCCTCCGGCCGCTTTGAGGAGTTGCGCAGGGCCTCCTCCAGCTTTGCCGAGTTGGTGCGGTTGGACCGCCTTTGACCAGGGGGCGCCAGCCACGGCACCGCACCGTGACCATGGCATGATGTCCATGGCGCCACATAACATCCGGAAAGTAAGACCAGACCATGGGCGGAAAAAATTAGAAGCGGCCTCACCCCATCGATGGATTCCACCGACCTCCCGGCACGAAGTCACAGTTACCTGGAACGTGTTCTGCGGGCCCAGGTGTATGACGTGGCCATTGAAACCCCCCTGGAGGTGGCCAAAAACCTGAGCCGTGACCTGGGCAACCAGGTGTGGTTCAAGCGGGAAGACTTGCAGTCGGTGTTTTCGTTCAAATTGCGGGGGGCCTACAACCGCATCCGGCTGTTGTCTGCAGAAGAGCTTGGTCGGGGTGTGGTGACGGCCAGCGCTGGGAACCACGCCCAGGGTGTGGCCCTGGCGGCCCAGCGCCGTGGTTGCCGGGCCGTGATTGTGATGCCCGGCACCACCCCTGCGGTCAAGGTGCGCAGCGTGAGCCGCCTGGAGGCCGAAGTGGTGCTCCATGGCAGCTCCTTTGACGATGCGTGCAGCCACGCCCGCAAGCTGGTGGAGGAGCAGGGCCTGTGTTTCATTCACCCCTTTGACGACCCGGAGGTGATTGCCGGACAAGGCACCATCGGCATGGAGATCCTGCGCCAGATGGCGGAGCCACCCACGGCCATCTACGTAGCCGTGGGTGGAGGGGGACTGATCAGCGGCATCGCCGCCTACGTGAAGGCCCTGTGGCCCCAAGTGGAGATCATCGGCGTGGAACCCATTGATGCGGACAGCATGACCCGCTCCCTGGCGGCTGGCCGGCGGGTGCGCCTTGAGAAGGTGGGCATCTTTGCGGACGGTGTGGCGGTGCGGCAGGTGGGGGAGGAAACCTTTCGTCTCTGCCGCCGGTACGTAGACCACATGGTGCTGGTGGATACCGACGCCATCTGTGCAGCCATCAAGGACGTGTTTGAAGACACCCGCTCCGTGCTGGAACCTTCCGGTGCTCTGGCCATTGCCGGGCTCAAGCAGGACGTGATCAACCGTGGCCGGCGGGATCAACGGCTGGTGGCCGTGGCCTGTGGCGCCAACATGAACTTTGACCGGTTGCGTTTTGTAGCGGAGCGGGCGGAGTTGGGGGCCGAGCGGGAAGCCTTGCTGGCCGTCACCATTCCGGAGCGCCCCGGCAGTCTGCTGCGGTTCTGCACCATGCTGGGCAACCACAACCTGACGGAGTTCAGCTATCGCATGGCCGACCCGGAGCAGGCCCATATCTTCATTGGCGTGGCGGTGGACGGTCGCGAGGACACCGACGGGCTAGTGCGGCAGTTGCGGGAGGGTGGCTTTGCCACGGTGAATCTCAGCGACGACGAGCTTTCAAAAGTGCATATCCGCCATATGGTGGGGGGGCGCTGCCCGGCAGCCAGCGGCGAGTTGCTCTACCGCTTCGAGTTTCCCGAGCGGCCCGGCGCCCTGATGCACTTTGTGTCCCACATGCGACCCAACTGGAACCTGAGCATGTTCCATTACCGCAATCAGGGGTCAGACTATGGCCGTATCGTGGTGGCCGTGCAGGTGCCGGAAACAGAGCAGCAGGACTGGCAGGCTTTTCTGCAAACCCTGGGGTATCGCTATTGGGATGAAACCGGCAACCAGGCCTACCAACTCTTCCTCGGCTGAAGTGGAGAGTTCTGCGGGAGCAATTGCGGCGGCAGCGCTGTCCCTCCCTGCCCGGCTGGAGGCCGTTCTCTATCTGAAGGGCCGCGCCGTGACACTCAAAGAGTTGGCCCAACTGGCTGACTGCTCCTCGGAAGAGGCCGCCACGGCTTTGATGATCCTGATGGCGGATTACGCCCACCGGGAGACCGCCCTGGAAATTCGCCAGGACGGCGACGGGTACAGCCTGCAACTGCGGGCAGATCTGGCGGAGTTGGTCCATACGCTGGTGCCCCTCGACCTGGGCGCCGCCACCCTACGCACCCTGGCCACCATTGCCCTCAAGCAACCCATCCGCCAAGCGGCGTTGGTGGACATGCGTGGTTCGGGAGCCTATGACCACATCAAGGAACTCATGGCCCAGGGGTTCGTTGCGCGACGCCGGGAACAGGACGGGCGCTCCTACTGGCTCACCCTCACCGAGAAGTTTCACCGCACCTACGCCATCAGGCCGCCGACCCGGGAATCGGGTCAGGGGTCTACCACCTGAAGGGCGCGGCCAGAGCAGCAACTCTGGGGAGGCATAGGATAGACCACTGCGCAAATCGGGCAGTGAATGGCTATTCATGAGATCTTCATGCCGGCTCTGAGCTCAACCATGAGCGAGGGGAAGATCGTGTCCTGGCTAAAACAGCCTGGAGACGAGGTGAAGAAGGGGGAAGCGGTGCTGGTGGTGGAGTCCGATAAGGCTGATATGGACGTGGAGTGTTTCCACAGTGGCACCCTGGCCACGGTGCTGTTGCCAGCGGGGAGCAGCGCCCCTGTGGGGGAAACCCTGGCGCTGGTGGCGGACACTGCCGCGGATGTGGAGGAGGCCAAGACCCGTAGCACTGAGGCGGCAAGCCAGCCTCCCGCCAAGACCACCCCACCAGCAGCGCCAGCGTTCCCCGCGGCGGACGCGCCGGCGACCCCAACCGCCAGCGCGCCGGCTCCCGTGCCGGCCCCTGCGCCTGAACCGGCCCCAGCCGCTGGAGGTCGCATCATCGCCAGCCCTCGCGCCAAGGCCTTGGCCAAGCGGCTGGAGGTGGCGCTGGAGAGTCTGCAGGGCAGTGGTCCCCATGGCCGCATCGTTGCCAACGACGTGGAGCGTGCGGCTGGGAAACCGCTCTCCACGTCTTCGCCATCCCATGGGTCGGCTCAGGAGGGGCACCCCCAAGCTGTCCCTATGGCCACGGCTCCCGGTGACGGCCCCGCCTTGACCCAGCCCGGTGCGGTCGCCGCGGCGGCCCCGGCGCCTGCACTGGCCAAGGCCGCCCCAGGGCAAGCGGCGGCGTTCACCACAGCCCAGCAGGCGGTCAACCGCAACATGACTGCCAGCCTCAGCGCGCCCTGCTTCCAAGTGGGCTACACCATCACCACCGACCCGCTGGAAGCGTTCTACCGGCAGGTGAAACCCAGGGGGGTCACCATGACGGCCCTGCTGGTGAAGGCCGTTGCCGTCACCCTGGCCGCCCATCCCCAGTTGAACAGCGCCTACACCCCGGAGGGAATGCGCTTTGGCGCCGGTATCCACGTGGCCGTGGCCGTGGCCATGGAAGACGGCGGGTTGATCACCCCCGTGCTGCGGGATGCAGAGCGCACGGACCTCTATTCCCTGTCCCGCACCTGGGCTGATCTGGTGAAGCGGGCCCGCAGCAAGCAACTGCAGCCGGAGGACTACAGCGGCGGCACTTTTACCCTCTCCAACCTGGGCATGTTTGGTGTGGATCGCTTTGCCGCCATCCTGCCCCCCGACACCGGCGCCATCCTGGCGGTGGCGGCCTCCCGCCCCGTGGTGGCCGTCGCCGGAGGCAACGCCATGGCCATTCAGCGGCAAATGCAGGTGAATCTCACCACCGACCATCGGGTGATCTACGGCACCCATGCCGCCGCCTTCCTGAAGGACCTTGCCAAGCTGCTGGAGACGCGCCCCGAATCCCTGGCCCTCTGAGGGGTGGAGATGGGGGCCGCGAGGATCGAACTCGCCTAAGGCGGATTATGAGTCCGCTGCATTCACCAGATTGCTAGGCCCCCATGGCGTTCCGTTGAGTTTAGGCCCTGGGACCTGCTCCTGACTCCTGGGCCAGAAGCCAGGCCGCCACAAAGCGGGTGGCTTGGCAGTCGTCCTGGTTGTAATCCAGGATGCGGCGCAGGTCATGGCAGTGGCCATGACGCCGCCAGTGACGCCACCACAACACGGCCCGTGCCCCCTCCGCATTGGGATGGCGCCACCGAAACCCCAGCCATGTGGCCACACTCTTAAGGCCGTAGCTGCTGAGGGGCAGCACCCATTGCTGACGCACCAGGTTGTGGACATCCACGAAGCGCCGATCCAGGTCCTCCCGTGAGGCGGCGCTGGCGCCGGCGCGGCGGGCCAGGCGCTGCAATTCAATCCGCTCCGTTTCCCCGTAGTGCAGCAGGGGCCAGCCCGGAAAACGGCTCAGGAAATGGTGGATGCGCTGCCAGCAACGCCCATCGCCATGGTGGGGCAAACAGAGGATGGGATGGTGTTGTGGGGTGACGCCCGTTGGGTCCGGTGTCAAGTCCAACGGTGCGCCTGGATCCTGTCGGGCCTGGATTAAAAAGCCATGGAGGTAGTTCTCGCGGGCGTCGGGGTCCGCCTCAATGTCGTAGAAGAGCACCCCTGGAGCGTGATGAAGCTGTGCCGTCAGGCTGGTCTGTCCGGAGCAGTCGGCAGAACCGGGGCGGCGCTGGGCCCGTTGGCTCTGCTGGCTCCGGGCCTGGAGCACCAGGGCAGCGGCTAGGGCATTGTGGTGGTCCGCCTGGCTGAGGTGCCCCTGTTGAGCCAGGGCCTGCCCCAGCCAGGCCGAGTCGCTCTGGGCCAATTCCGCAATGGTGGAGATCTGCAACCGGATCAACTGGCGGCGGCGGCCTGCACCCACACCGCTCACATCCACTAGATGGCCACTGGCGGCGGCATGGGCATTGCAGGGCTGCCGCCAACAGCAGATGGTGCAGCGTTTGCGCTCTGCAATCAAGTCCGGGGCGTGGGGTTGGTTCAGCCCCACGGCCATTTCCGCCAGCAGCTCGTCAAGCTGGGGCTGCAGTGGGTCCAACGACACCTGTTGGCAGTCCCCCCCGGTGCTCAACATCAGGCCATGGGGGGGACGACGCCCTTGAAACGACCGCAGGAGGCGGCCCAAAAAGGCCAGACACAGCCGTTGTTCGCGGTTGATGAAGCAGCCTGTGCGCACCAGCAGCGGCACATAGCTCCATGGTCCCAGACGGCTCTCGGCGTCATGGCGCAACAGGAGGGGTACCCGTCCTCTCAGTTGGAGGCGCTCCTGTTGGGCCAGAAGCCGCAGGCCCTGGATAGCCGCTGCGCCCCGGAAGGCTTCTGCGGCCCCCCGCGCCATGGTCAGGCCACGGCAGGCACCGTAACGGCTGAGGCACTGCTGCTCCTGGCCCAACTGAATGGCCCGCTGAGGATGCCAGGCCCGCTGGGTGGGGTCGCCGTGGAGGTCTTGCCAGGCCTTGCGGGGACAACGCAGCCAACTGCGCAGCAGCCGATCGCTGATCACCAGACCGTCACCCTTCAAGAATCCATACCGACAACCCGGCAGCTCCTACCCAGCCACCTTAGATTGCTGCAAGAGACACCATATGGGATGCACATCAGCCAGTTGCAGCACCCCAACCAGCTCCATGGGCTGACCGTCCCGGAACTTGAGCAGGTTGCACGGCAGATTCGCGAGAAGCATCTGCAGACTGTGTCCACCAGCGGTGGACACCTGGGACCGGGTTTGGGGGTGGTGGAGTTGACCCTGGCGCTCTATCAAACCCTGAACCTGGATCAGGACCGTGTGTGCTGGGACGTGGGCCACCAGGCCTATCCCCACAAATTGATCACCGGCCGCTATCACCGCTTCCATACCCTGCGGCAGAAAAAAGGGGTTGCCGGCTACCTGAAGCGCAGTGAAAGCCCCTTTGACCACTTCGGGGCTGGCCATGCCTCCACGTCCATCTCTGCGGCCCTGGGCATGGCCCTGGCCCGGGACTGTAAGGGGGAAGACTACAAGTGTGTGGCGGTCATCGGTGACGGGGCCCTCACTGGCGGCATGGCCCTGGAGGCCATCAACCACGCCGGTCATTTGCCTAAAACCAGGCTGCTGGTGGTGCTCAACGACAACGACATGTCCATCTCCCCACCGGTGGGGGCATTGTCGGGCTATTTGAACAGGCTGCGCCTGAGCCCGCCGATCCAGTTTCTCAGTGATTCCATGGAGGAAAGCATGCGCCACCTCCCCTTCCTGGGTGGGGAGCTTCCCCCTGAGTTGAGTCGCATCAAGGAGGGCATGAAGCGTCTGGCTGTACCCAAGGTGGGCGCCGTGTTTGAAGAGCTGGGACTCACCTACATGGGTCCCATTGACGGCCACGACATCTCCGCCATGATCCGCACCTTCACGGCGGCCCACAACTGTGAGGGTCCTGTGATGGTCCACGTGGCCACCACCAAGGGGAAGGGCTATGCCTACGCCGAGGCCGACAAGGTGGGCTACCATGCCCAGTCCAGCTTTGACCTGGCCAGCGGCAAGGCAAAGCCCAGCGCCAAGCCCAAGCCCCCCAGTTATTCCAAGGTGTTTGGCTCCACCCTGGTACGCATCGCCGAGCACAATCCCCGGGTGGTGGGCATCACGGCGGCCATGGCCACGGGCACGGGACTTGACCTGCTGCAGAAGGCCTTACCGGATCAATACGTTGACGTGGGTATCGCCGAACAACATGCGGTGACCCTGTCCGCCGGTATGGCCGCCGAGGGATTGCGACCTGTGGTGGCGATTTACAGCACCTTCCTGCAGCGGGCCTACGACCAGGTGATCCACGACGTGGGCATCCAGAAATTGCCGGTGGTGTTTGTGCTGGATCGTGCCGGCGTGGTGGGCGCCGATGGCCCCACCCACCAAGGGCAGTACGACATCAGCTACCTGCGGGCGGTGCCTAACTTCACGGTGATGGCTCCCAAGGACGAGGGGGAGTTGCAGCGCATGCTGGTGACGGCCCTGGCCCATGACGGTCCTGTGGCCATACGGATTCCCCGGGGCAATGGCGTGGGTGTTCCCCTGTTGGAAGATGGATGGCAGCCTCTGGAGATGGGCTGTGGCGAACAGTTGTTGGCCGGGGATGACCTGCTGATCGTGGCCTACGGGACCATGGTGAAGCCCGCAATGGATACGGCCGGTCTGTTGCAGGAGCACGGCATCCACGCCGCGGTGGTCAACGCCCGCTTCCTGCGCCCCATGGATCAAGACCTGCTGTTGCCTTTGGCTCGACACTGTGGCCGGGTGGTCACCATGGAGGAAGGCACACTTCTGGGGGGCTTCGGCTCTGCCGTGTTGGAGTTGCTTCAAGACAACGACTGTCTGGTGCCCGTGCAGCGTTTTGGCATCCCGGACCGCCTGGTGGATCACGCCAAGCCCCAGGAAAGTCTTGAAGACCTGGGTCTGACTGCGCCCCAAATGACGGACGCCGTTTTGACCAGACTGGCGGTTCGGGGGTTGACTCCAGCCGTCCAGGCCAAGCGTCAACAGGCCATGGCCTCAATCTGAGGCCATGGCCTGAGCACGGGAGCCGGGCAGCCTGGAGAATCACCTCCGCTGGGGGGATTGAAGACGACAAGCGGCAGAGACGGATCAGAGCAGCCCCTGGGCGGCCAGACCCTGGATGGCGCCAAAGCCGAGCACATGACCAAGGCTGGTGGTGCCCAGCACAGCGCCAGCGCTGAAGCCGCCAAAAAACTTGGCGTCGCCAGGCATGGCCGGACCCACGTTGGGTTGCTGAATGGTGGCCTTGCCAAGGGTAATGGCTGCCACGTTGCACGCCAGCATCACCATGCCAACTGCTGGAGTCCAAGTGACGGTGGCGGGAGTCAGAGCAAAGAGTGATTCAATCAAGATCCTGGTCCTTCAACGAGTTGTGGCACAAAGCCCTGTGACATTTTTGCCAACCATCCCCAACCCAACCCGCCATTCCCGAGAGGCTTGTAAGACTTTTTCATCTTTTGCCCGGGTCTTTGCCGGCCCCTTGCTGCCGGTTCCCGGCCTGGGCAAAACCCAGGGCAACCAGCAGGTTGCTGACGGTCAGGAAGGCCTCGGCGCCCCCATGAAGGGGGTCCACGTCCGCCAATTGCTGCCCAAAACGCAACTGGGCAACTGCACCGGCCACCACTGTAATCAGGACAAAAACAAGGGTGGCGGCAAATCCCCACCAGGCCAGTGGCGGAAACCGCCGGCTGCGCTTGGCGTACCACAAAAAGGCCAAAAAGGGGATGAGGGACAGGGCGAACAGATTGGAAGCTGACAGCAGCGACGCCATGGGTATCAGGGGGAGTAGCCGTCTGGGGACTGTTTCCACAGCCACCATGCCGCCAGGGCCAAGGTGCTGTTGCCGAGCAGGGTGGCCGCGGCCTGCATGGTGACCAGCCATTTGAGGCTGCCGGCATTATCGAATACATGCCATGTGCAGGCACACAGGGCACTCACCAGGGCCGGGGCCATGGCCATGGCCAACCAGCACCAGTCCGATTCCCCCCGCAGCCGCCCGTAGCGCACCACCAGTCCCATGGCCAGGCACCACTCCAGCACGGAACTGATGTGGATCCACCAGGTGGGCAAGGACAAGACATGCATGGAGAACGCCGGGCTGGCAGGCCAGCCTAATGCCCCGGCACTTAAGGAAAACCTGGGAAATTCGCTCCGAGTCGTCTGGTCTTATTGAGAAGCCTTGTGCC
>NZ_FITM01000027.1 GCF_900047545.1 Candidatus Synechococcus spongiarum | reverse complement strand
CCGCTCCAGAGCAGGAGGAGAGAAGACCGGATGGGTGACGCAGGCGATGACGGTCCCGGCGCCTTGGGCCTTGAGGAGGCGGGCCCCCTGGTGAATGGTGCCGCCGGTGTCAATCATGTCGTCCACCAGGATGGCTGTGCGGCCTGCCACGTCCCCGATCACCGTGAGGCTTTCCGCCACGTTGTGGGACGCACGCCGCTTGTCGATGATGGCCAGGGGGGCGTCGTTGAAGCGTTTGGCGAAGGCCCTGGCCCTAGCCACACCCCCCACGTCCGGTGACACCACTACGTAATCCTTCAACTGGCGCGTGTTGAGGTAGTCCACCAGCACGGACGCCCCATAGATGTGGTCACAGGGAATGTCAAAGTAACCCTGGATCTGGGCCGAGTGGAGATCCACCGCCAGAACGCGGCTGACGCCCGCCTGCACCAGCAAATTGGCCACCAGCTTGGCGGTGATGGACTCCCGCCCCGCGGTTTTCCGGTCAGCCCGAGCGTAGCCGTAGTAGGGCATCACCGCGGTGATCTGGCGTGCCGAGGCGCGGCGGCACGCATCCACCATGATCAACAACTCCATCAGGTGGTCGTTCACCGGCGCACAGGTGGGCTGCACCAGAAACACGTCACAGCCGCGGATGGATTCCTGGATCTGGACGTAGAGCTCCCCGTCGGCGAAGCGTTTGCGAACCCCAACGCTATCGCGAATGCCCAGATAGCCCGCAATCTCCCGGGTGAGATGGGGATTGGCACTGCCACTGAACAGGCGCAAGCGACCATGATCTTGGCGCTCCCTGGACAGGTCGTGGTGATGGGGCCTGGCTGTCAGACTGGTCACTGGCAGTCGTTGGGACCTCGCAACACTGATGGTAGACGCTATGGCCTGTTCCGGGGCATCTGCAGGCGCAACCCAGGTACGACTGGGGGGCATCACTGTCGTCGTCCATCCTCTCCACGGGGTGGATCCCCAGGCCGTGGCCGAGATCATGGCCATCGTGCTGGGGGGGCAGCCTCTGTTCAGACCCGAAGCAGAGGCTGATCCCTTTCAGGTGTTACAGCAGTTGACGTCAGACACAGCAGCGGCGCTATCCCCGGCCCAGGGCTCCTGGCTGCTGGTGACCACCGAACTGGCGGCGCACCATGGCCCCGGGGCCAACTGGTGTACTGCCCTGGCCGCGTTCCGTCGCCCTTTGCTGCTGGTTGTAGCGCCCCGTCCAGGCTGGGAGGGACAAGCCCGAGCCTATGGCGCCCTGGCTCGGCAAAGTGGGATTCCTCTTCTGGGTGTGACCAGCCATGGGGAGCCCCATGCACCCCACTTCGACCCTGCCCTGGAGTTGGGCCTGCCCTGGTTGGGACACCTGCCAACGGAAGGCGCGCCCACGACCCAGGCCTGGCAGGACCAACTCTGGCTGCTGCGGGAGCAACTCTGGCTCCGTTGGTGGCAACTCTGCCGCACGGAACAGGTGATGGCCCTATCCACAGGGGATCTCAGCGCACCGGGGGCGTCGTCACCAGGACAACAACGGCAGCACCAGCAGCACGAAGTACAACACCACGGCGGGGGTCAGTAGAAAGCTGTCGAACCGGTCCAGGATGCCGCCATGGCCGGGAATGAGGCGGCCGGAATCCTTCACCCCGGCATCCCGCTTCAACATGGACTCCACTAGGTCCCCCACCAGGGCGGAGAGGGCCACCAGGATGCCCAGCATCAAACCACTCCACGGCGCCAAGGGCCAACCCAACACCACGGCGCCACCGGCGCCCACCAGGGCGGCGGCCACACAACCACTGATGGTTCCCTCAACAGTTTTTCCAGGGCTCACCTGGGTCAGCGGCCGCCGACCAAAGCGTCGCCCACACACATAGGCGGTGATGTCCACCGCCAGGATCATGGCCGTGGTGAACAGGGTCAAGGCCAAACCAGCGCTGATCCCTGCGGTGGGCAGGGTCCAGTGCTGCACATGGAGGGGGGCCACCCCACCAATAGCCCGCAGTCGCAGCCAGTGGCTGGGTAGCACACCCAGGTAGTAGAACCCGAAAATCGATGCCGCCACATCGGCGATGGAGCCGGTCTGTGGTTGCAACAACAGCCAGCCGCAGATCACCAGGCTGGCCAGGGGCACCACGGCGTCCGCCCCCAGGGACCACTGGGAGTCCAGGGGTTGGTTGGTGGCATGGGAGCTGAGGACCAGCAGCACCTGGCAGGCCGCCAGGGTTGTTTTGCTGGCGGGGCGAATCCCCTTGCTGCGGGCCAACCGGAAAAACTCCACCAGGCCCAGATGGACGATCACCGCCACCAGCAGGGTGAACCACCAGCCCCCCAGGCTGATGAGCAGCACCCCCAGCCCGGCAGCCACCAGGCCACTCAGTACCCGCGGGGATCCCCAACTCATGGACTCGCGGGACGCTCTGCGGCAATGATGAACAGGGGCTCCGCGGCAGCCAGGCGCACGTCACGCCCCCGCTGCTGCAGGCGATGCACCGTCGCCTGCACCACCTGCAGATCAGCGGCTTGCAGGCTTCGCAGGGCATTGGTGGCATCCACCAGGCCGGCCAGGTTGCTGGTGCTGATCACCAGGCGCCCATGGGGGCGCAGGCAGGACCACACCGCATCCAGAATGGCCTGATCCGGTCGGGACACCTCCAGCAGCACCCGGTCCGGCTCCCCATCTAGTTGACCCAGATCGTCCGGCGCACGGCCAGGGACGATCTTCAAGTTGTTCACTTGAAAGTGCCGCCGGTTGTGCTCCAGCAGATCCAGTGCATCCGGGTCCCGTTCCAGGGCCAGCACCACACCATGGGGCAGCAACCGGGCAACTTCTAGCGCTAAGGCGCCGGTGCCGCCCCCCACGTCCCACACCAGGGAGTCGGGCTGGGGCCGTAAATGGGCCAGCAGCATCACCCGCAACTCCATGGGTGTTGGCGCAAAGCCGGGGGCATTGGCAAAGGCACCGTCAGGGATGCCGGGCGTCACAAAATCCCATTGAAACCGGTCCTGGGGGTGGTGTTTGCCGGAGGCTGCATCACCCGCTGCAGTGGGCATGGGGGCGAGCCTCCTGAACCGTCACATCAGAACCTTCACCGTATCAAGCATTCCACCCAGACGTTGCCAAAGATGCCGGTTGTGGAAGAGCCAGGTACAACGTTCTTCGTCTAGCCGTTCCCCCGGCAGCAGCAGGGGGATGCCCGGTGGGTAAGGGGTAACGGCCTCCGCCACCACGTGTCCCACCGCCTCTTTGAGGGGCAGACGTCTGCTGGGGCCGAACCAGGCGGTGCGGGGTGGCACGGCAGAGCGGGCCAGCAGTGGGGTGGGGGCGGGCTGGACCCTCTCCACAACCCCTGGCGGATTCGGTGCTGACCAGTGCAGTTGGGCCAAGGCGTCCCGGAGCCGGCCCAGGGCTTGGCGGGGTGGCTGGAAGCCCAGATAGAAGGTGAGCCCCGCCACCTCCGGCAGTTCTCCCCCAATCCCGAAGCGCAGCAGGTGCTCGTCCAACGCCAGGCCATCGGGTCCCCCCGCCGTGGTGCATAACCGCAGGCGCAGCGGATCGTCACTGGGGCTCACCCGCCAGCCCGCACGGGTCAATTGCTGCTGCCAATGGCACCAACGGTCCATGGCGCGGCTGAGCACACAACCGGCCTGGGGCTGCTGATGGGGCCATGCCGCCGCCAATTCCGTGGCCGCCAACAACAACACCGAGGGGCTACTGGTCTGCAGCAGCAGCAAGCCCTGCTCCAGGTCCTCTCTGGAGAAGCGGGCGCCGCAACTGTGAAGTACAGCCGTTTGGGTGAGCCCCGGCAGGGATTTGTGGGTGGAATGAACCACCAGGTCGGCCCCGGCGGCCAGGGCGTCCCGGGGCAGGCCCCCATGGGCGCGAAAGTGACTGCCATGGGCCTCGTCCACCAGCACCGGCAGGCCCTGGCTGTGGCAAAGCCGCACTAGTGGCGTCAGAGGAGCACTCAGCCCTTGATAGGTGGGATTCACCAGCAGCGCCAGATCCATGGAGCAGCCCTGGTCCGCCACCGCCGCCAGCACCCTCTGGAACCAGGCCACGTCCACCGGTTGGGACAGCCCCCAGCGCTGGGAAAAGGGGAGGCTGTAGTAGATGGGCTCAAGGCCGGCCAGCACCGCCCCATGGAGCACTGAGCGGTGCAGGTTGCGGGGGCAGAGCAGGCGCTGGCCTGGACGCAGCACACCCAGAAGAGCAGCCTGCAGCAGCCCTGTGGAGCCGTTGACGCCAAACCAGCAGCACCGGCTACCCCAAAGCTTCGCCGTGGCCCGCTGGGCTTCGGCCACCGCACCATGGGGCAGTAGCGGTCCCCCCAGGCTGGGCAACTCCGGCAGATCCAGGGGACCCAGCGGCTCTGTGAGCAGTGCCGCCAGCGCTGGTGGAAACCCCCGACCCTGCCCATGGGCAGGTAGGTGGAGGGGAAGTGTGAACGCCGCTGCCCGCTGCAGAGCCTTGAGCAGGACCGTTCCTGCGGTGGGATTCAAACGATCCCGGTTCATGCCTGTGCCCTGCTGGTGCTGGATGAGGCGTTCCTTTCCCCGGTGGCCAGTGGGTGGTAACCCGGCGTCTTGAGGCCGGCGGCCATGGCCGCCACTAGGCGCCGATTGTGGCGGCGACGGCCAACGGCAATCCGTAGCCAATGGTGGTCAAGTCCCGGGAAGCTGCGACAGTCCCGCACCAAAATGCCTTGCTGCGCCAAGGATTGCTGCAGGGGCGTGAGGGAGTGGCCCCAGGACAGCAACCGATAGTTGGCGGCTCCCGGGTACACCCGCAGGGATGGGCAGTGGCGGTTGAGATGTTGCATCAACCATGGACCCTCCCGCGCCAGCCAGCGCCACACCCGCTGCTGCCACACCCGATCCGTCGCCACCGCCAGGCCGGCCTGCACCGCCAGACCGTTGACGGGCCATGGATCACGCCAACGGCTCCAGCGCTCCATCCGCTCCGGGTCAGCGATGGCATAGCCAAGGCGCAAACCGGCCATGGCAAACAATTTGGTGAGGCTGCGGATCACCACCAGATTGCCGAACCTTGGCGCCAGTGGGACAAGGGAGTGGGCCTCGCCACCGGGCACCAGGGGCAGGAATGCCTCATCCACCACCACCAGGCCATGGGTGTGGAGCAACGGCTCCAGGCTGTCCCGACGCCAAAGCTGACCGGTGGGGTTGTGGGGGTTGGTGATCCAGAGGGCGGTGTGCTGGGGGTTAAGGCTGTGCAGAGCCCGGGGTTCCGCAAGAGCCTCAATCCAGGACTGAGGACCGTCACCCCAGTGGAGGCGAAGGGGCAGGGACCGACCCGCCGCTCCCCACGTGGCCAGGGCCCGTTGATAGTCCGCAAAGCCGGGGGTGGGCAGAAGGTTGATGAGGGATTGGGCATCGCGAGCAGCCCAGGTGAACAACTCCGCTGCTCCGTTACCTGGCAGGACCCAACCAGGGTCAAGACCATGCACCTGGGCCATGGCCTCCCGCAGGGCCTGATAGGCAGGATCGGGGTAGGGCGCCACGTGATCCTTCAGCGCTCGGCCCAGGGCCCGGCGCAGGCTGCGGGGTGGCCCAAACGGCACCAGGGAAGCACTGAAATCCAGGATCCGGCGGGGATGGCAGTTCAGCCGACGGGCCAGTTGATGCACGTTGCCCCCATGGCGTAGCGGCGCCTCTGCCATGGGGCCTCTCACTCGGAAGCCGCGGCCTGAAACAAACCACTACTCAAGCCCACCAGCAACCAGCCATGGGCGCAGAAGCGCAGTGCCGCCACCATGGCCAACCCGACGCAAAGCGGACAGTGGGTGAGACCCATGGGAACCATCTTGCTGCCCCAGCCTGATGGAGTCGGTGCCTCGGGGACAGATCTGCTGTGCAAATAGAGACAATTCTCCATTGGGGGTGTCCCCGGATCTTCCCTCAGCGTGAGGCATTGGCCATGGTGCGCTGCCCGGCCAAGGGTGCTGAAAGCGCTTCCGCAAGGGGCGCCGCACCGTACTGGGCCTCCAGCAGATCCATGACTGTGCGGCCAAAGTTGTGGGGATTGCGCGCAAAGGCCTCCAGGCAAATGCGCCCGAAGGCGCTGCCCATGGGTTCCGGGTTCCACAGCAGCTTGCGGGCCACCCAGGGCATCATGCTCATGGGGTTGTAACCGGGCTTGAGAACGCCGTGGTCCAGGGCGTAGCGTTCCAGATGGGTGTGGGGTTGCAAGCCGATGAAAAAGATGGCGGGCTCCACTTGCTCCGCCCCGAAAACAGCTTCCAACTCCCGCTGAAAGGCCACGGTCTGGCTAATGGTCTCCGGCCGCTCGTCAATCACATTGAAGGAATAGTTGACGGAAATTTTTTCCTTAAATCCCGCCTGTGCCAGCAGGCGACAATTCTCCAGAACGACGCGCAAGTTGTAACCCATTCGCATCTTGCGGACCAGTTCCTGGGAACCGGAAGTGATGCCGATTTCAAAATAACTCATGCCGCTTTGGACCATGAGTTGCGCCAATTCCTCATCCAGATTATCGGCACGGATATAGGCAGCCCAATGAATGTCCGTCATGCCTGCGGCAAGAATGGCACGCAACAATTCCTTGGCATCAGAAATGTAGCGTCGTGCCGGGATGAACTGGGCATCCGTGAACCAGAATCCCCGCACACCCCGATCATAGAGTCGACGCATTTCCACCACCACCTCGTCCACTGGATTGAGGCGCACCTGCTTGCCCTCCACCACGGTGTAGATGCAGTAACAGCAGTTATGGGGACAGCCCCGCTTGGTCTGCACGCCCACATAAAAATCGCCACCTTCCAAATACCATTTGAACGTAGGCCAGATGGTTTCGATATAATCGTAGTTGCAGGCGGTTTTGGGCAGGGGGGAGGGCTGTTCATAGATGAGACCCGCACGGGGAGCCTCCCCCACCACGTAGCAACGCTCAGCCGCCAGGCTTTTTCCCTGCAGCAATGTTTCCAGCAGGCGCTCCCCTTCGCCAACGGACACAACCGTTCCCCAGGGAAGCCGGGACGCCAACTGCTCGTAGAACACACTCACCGCACCGCCTCCTACCACCAGCCGGGCCTGGGGATGGTGGCGCCGCGCCCGGGCCAGGCCCGTCCGAATCAAGCCCAGGTTGCGGCGAAGCTCCGCGTAGTAGCTCCAGGTGAGCCGCAGCCCCCCCAGGACGCCCCGCAGACGGCGCAGGGGATTGGCCCCATAGAACGCTTCAAAGGAATACTGGAGCGGATTGCCCCCCCGTCCATCCACGGGCGCATAAATCTGAATGTCCCGCCAGGAAAACACCAGCACGGTGGGCTGCCACTGGTCAACGGTTTGGCGGAGCATGGCCCAAACATTCAGCGAAGGCACGGTGGCCAGATCCAGGATGCGCTGGGGCAACCGGGGGAAGACCTTATGAACATGGTCAGCCAGATACACCGGCCCGATAGGGAAGATGGGGTTGCAGGGGAGCCGGACGTAGAGGATGCGCTCCTGCACGGCGGGAAGAGTTCGGATGAACTCAAGGGTGGGTAGTACGAGGCTAGCAGGGATAGCCAGGGAGCTGTGGCGCTGGAAGGAACTGATCCGCCTGTGCGTTCCCCCAATCTGCTGGTCGGGTCCGGGAGAAACACTGGGGAAGCCCCAAAATGGACCACTGTCGATTCCTGTATCCCTCCATTTTGGCGTTGTCCAGGGCTTCTACTGGCAACCGGAGAAGTTCTGGGTTGCAAACACTGTCTCCTGGTGCAAGCCAGCAGACCTGGCGATCCGATCTTCCCGAATTACCACACCAACGCCGATCCTGCGAGCGCTGATGTCCAATATGTTCCTTCTATGGCCAGGACTGTTCATCCATCCTTTCACCAGAGCTGACGCCATGGTTTGATCACTGTGAAAAGAGATGGGAACAATCTCCATCAATCTTCCCGACCACTCGGAAATTTTAGGGTACTTATAAATGTTCTCACTCAGCCCGAAGGAATATGAACCGTCCCCACGATAGGCCCGACAATCATATCCCGCCTCCAAAGCGCGGTCCGTCGGGTTTTTGCCATGAATCTCGTGATAGAGTCCGAACTTGGCCATGTCCCGACTATGCTCTCTGGCGATAGTGGAGATGGCAGGATCATGGGTTAACGACCTTAAGCCAGCCGCTTCCCGTTCGGCATTCGTATAATGAATAATCCAACTCTCAATGCTCGACGGACTCAGCGGCTGGCCGCCGGCGTAGCCCTTTCCACCGTGCGCTTGGCTGATCTCCGCAGTGTATCCCGCGACGGACTCCACCTCAAACACAGGCGGGGTTACCTCAGCCATTCCTGTGAAAGCAGGAATCCACAGGGCAACACCCAACAACTTCCCCAGTCCCCCGGTAGGCAACAGCCCTCCCCGGCAGAGCGGCCGACCTTGTTGATGGCGGGTTGATCGGTTGTCTGATTTCCAAGGCGTTCTTGACTTCATGGGCATCCCATGGGCTTCAAGGGGTCGGGCCACGGGCCTGGACGTAGGCGCTCCCCATCCAAATTGACAGGGGAAGCACCGGCACAACCAAGCAAAAACCCTGTCCCGACGCGGGATCCAGGCAATTCCGAAACATTTCCACACCAATCGCAATTTTTCGTTACGCTTTTAGGGGCGGGATTCCCGCCTTGCTTACCTTCCAATCATCTGTCCTGATGACCACCACACTTCAGCAGCGCCAAGGCGCTTCTGGATGGCAGTCCTTCTGCGACTGGGTGACCAGCACCGACAACCGCCTCTACGTGGGCTGGTTCGGTGTGCTGATGAT
>NZ_FITM01000039.1 GCF_900047545.1 Candidatus Synechococcus spongiarum | reverse complement strand
TCGCACCAAGAGAGTGGAGGCGTTAATCGCCTCGGCTTACCTGGCAGGCGCCAATATGCCTCACAACAGGCAGAAGACCCGGCTACGCTTGGCCAAGGCTCATGTCCAGGTGGCGGACCAACGGTTGGACCATCTCCACAAGCTCAGCACGCGACTCATCCACGAAAACTAGACGGTGTGTATCGAGGATCTGAACGTTTCGGGGATGGCCAAGCACCAGAAGCTTGCGCGTTCACTCTCGCCGCCGGGCTGACGGAGAGGTTAAACGCCTGTGGATTCGAGAGTTAAGACGGACTTGTCCGCGTCTGGCCATGAACCAGGAACCCGTCTTGATCAAGGAGGGCAGTCATGTCTCATTTGAAGAAAGAAATCCCCGTCGTCTACGGCGGGGAGGAAGTCAATGTTGCCGCCATTGCCCGGCGTCTGGAGGAGGACGACTATGCCGATGCCTTTGCGAGCCTCCAGGATTGGCACCTGCTACGGGCGTTGGCCATCCACCGGCCCGATCTGGTGCAGCCCTATCGCCACCTGATTGACCAGGAGCCCTTTGACGAAGACTGAAGACTTGACGTCCAAAGACCGGACGCCCACGGATCCGATTGTGGGTCGGCGTATTCTGGTGGCCGGTTGCGGCAGCATCGCTGCTGTCAAGCTGCCCCGGTTGGTGTCCAGCCTGGTGCAGCAGGGGGCACAGGTGCGCTGCGTGCTCTCCCCCAAGGCGGAGCAATTTGTCAGTCCCCTGGCTTTGGCCAGCCTCTCCCGCCAGCCCTGCAACCTTGAGGCCCACCAATGTGATCCTTGCCAGCCACGACCATTGCACGTTGCCCTGGCGGAGTGGGCCGAGCTGGTTGTGGTGGCCCCACTCTCGGCCACCACCCTGGCCCAACTGGTTCACGGGATGGCGGACACGTTGCTCAGCAGCACCGTTCTGGCCACCCAGGCCCCCCTGCTGGCAGCCCCCGCCATGAATACAACCATGTGGGATGCACCCGCCGTGCAGGCCAATTGGCAGGCCCTGTGCCGGTGGCCCCGCCTGCTTCCCATGCCCCCCGCCCGGGGCCTGCTGGCCTGCGACAGTCGCGGCATGGGTCGGCTGCCGGAACCGGAACTGCTGTTGCAGGGCATCAGAGCGGCCCTCGCCACAGGGGGCGTGGCCGATCTCAAGGGCTTGCGCATTCTCTGCAGCGCCGGGCCAACACGGGAGTTTCTGGACCCGGTCCGTTGCCTGACCAACCCCAGCAGTGGCCGCATGGGTGTGGCCATGGCCCTCATGGCCGCCCTGCGGGGAGCTGCTGTGCAGCTTGTCCATGGCCCCCTGAGCAACGTGCCCGCCAGTTGGCTGGACCCATTGGACACCTGCCCGGTGGTGTCGGCCGCGGAGATGGGCGCGGCCCTTGCCCGGCGTCTTCCCCAGGTCCACGGACTGGTCATGGCGGCAGCGGTGGCGGACCATGCTCCAGGGGTCACCACTGCCGTCAAGTGGGCCAAGGATGCGCTGCCCAACCCCCTGCCCCTGCAAGACACTCCAGACCTGTCGGCGACTCTGGCGGCTCGCACCCGGAGGGATCAGTGGATGCTGGGATTTGCAGCCGAGCATGGCCTGGATCGGGGCCGGGCGCTGGAGAAGCTGCGGCGCAAGGGGTTGGATTGGATTGTCCTCAATCCCGTTGGACTTGCAGGACGCGGCTTTGGCAACCAGCCCAATGGGGGCATTCTCCTGTGGGCTGACGGTCGGGAGCACGGGTTGGCCAGCCAGGATAAGGCCACCATGGCTGGCGCCATCTGGTCGGTCTTGACTGGGGAGCTTCACCAGTTTCAACGGTCCGGACCCCGCCCAACCCTGGCGTAAGGATCCTCTGCAGACCTGAATTTGGTTGCGATTTAGCTGCGGTGCTGCGGGGAAGTCTCGGGTATCCTCAGAAGGCTGCGCAGCCGGGGGCGCGGGATATAAGGCCAGCCACCTGATCGTTCCATATCTTGCAAAAACTGATAGAGGGCGTTGCGCCCATCAGGGAGTGCTTCACGGAAAGGTCCCTGCTCAATCTGGTGGTGGAAGCGCTCCAGTTCTCGCAACAACTCCAGCAGGCCCACGCCATCACCGCGTCGATCAGCGACCAAGGCCTGTACGGTGTCCCGAAGAACCTGCAAGCGGCGGTCAGCCATGGACTCGGACGCCGTATTGCTCGGACGGGGACTTGACGGGCCGGGATGGTTGCTCATTGAGGCCTGTTGCAAGCTGCGACATCGTAAGCATGATGGCCGGTCTCCACCTGTAGGATCGGGAACTGATCGTGGTTTTTGAGCAATGCGATTCCGCCCCCTGGTCGCGGCTGTTCTGGCGCTGTGCCTGATTTTTGTGACCGCCTGTGGCGGTGACGCCAAGGCCAGGACCCGCGCCGGCCTGACCTACGACGAGATTCTCAACACCGGCCTGGCCAACGACTGCTTCACCGTGGACGAGTCCGCCCGGGGGGCCATCTCGTTGGAACCGGAGGCCAGCTACCAGTTCACCAACGTCTGCATGCACCCCTCCTCCGTTCAGGTGCTGGTGGAGCCCGTCAACAAACGCCAAGCCCCCCGCTTTGTGGATGGGAAAATCCTCACCCGCTACACCTCGTCCCTGGATGAAGTGTTTGGCGACCTGACGGTTACCGACGACCAGGTCACCTTTGTCGAGAAAGGCGGCATGGACTTCCAGTTGATCACCGTCATCATGCCCGGTGGCGAGGAAGTGCCCTTTGTGTTCAGCAGCAAGGATCTGGTGGCCACAGCCCCCGGTGAGACCATCACCACCAGTACTGACTTTGAAGGCTCCTACACCGTTCCCAGCTACCGCACCAGCAACTTCCTCGATCCCAAGGGCCGGGGCCTGACTACAGGCTACGACAGCGCTGTTGGGCTTGTGCCAGTGGGCACTTCCGAGGAGTTGGAGCGGGAAAACGTCAAGCGCTACCTGGAGAGCGAGGGCGCCCTGAGTCTGTCCATCACCCGTGTGGATGGGGAGACCGGTGAATTCAGTGGCCTGTTCACGGCCCTACAGAAGTCCGACACGGACATGGGCAGCAAGGAGCCCCTGGAACTCAAGATCACTGGAGAACTCTACGGGCGGGTTGACAAGGCTTGAGTTGACCTTAACTTCGCGGCATGAAGGAGCTTGCTGCACAATGCAGCAAGCTCCTTCGGCTGCATCAGCACCCATGACCGCCACCATCAGTCCTCCGTCTCACATTGCTCCCCATGGCAACAGCCTGGTCAACCGGATGGTTTCCGAAGCGGACCGGCCCGCTCTGATGGAGTCCGTCACCAAAACAGTGGCCTGTGGCGACCGGGAAGCCTGCGACCTGGAGTTGCTGCTGGTGGGTGGGTTCTCGCCCCTGCGGGGCTTCATGGGGGAGGAGGACTATCACGCCGTCATCGATACCATGCGCACCAGCAGCGGGCTGCTCTTCGGGTTGCCCGTTGTGTTCCACACGGATCGGGAGGATATTGCGCCGGGTGATCGTCTCCTGCTCACCTATCGGGGCCAATTTCTGGCCGTGATGGATGTGGCGAGCAAGTGGCTCCCCAACAAGCCCTGGGAAGCCCAGCAGTGCTACGGGACAACCTCCATCGAACATCCCGCAGTGCGCATGATCAGCGGGGAGCGGGGCCGCTACTACCTGGGTGGCCCGGTGCATGGGTTGAGCCTGCCCCACCGCGGATTTTCCTGCCAGACCCCTACGCAATTGCGTGACCACCTTCCCAAGGGGCGCGACGTGGTGGCTTTCCAATGCCGCAACCCCATCCATAAGGCCCACTACGCACTGTTCACCGGGGCGCTGGAGGCGGAGAACGTAACAGCGGATGCGGTGGTGCTGGTGCATCCCACCTGCGGCCCCACCCAGGGGGACGACATTCCCGGCGAGGTGCGGGTGAAAACCTATGAGCGCCTTGCTGAAGAGGTGAAGAACCCGCGCATTCACTGGAGCTATCTGCCTTACTCCATGCACATGGCCGGCCCGCGGGAGGCGCTCCAGCACATGATCATCCGCAAGAACTACGGCTGCACCCACTTCATCATTGGTCGGGACATGGCCGGCTGCAAATCCTCCATTACCGGCGAAGACTTCTACGGTCCCTATGACGCCCAGGACCTGGCCAGAACCCACTGCCACGAGCTGGGCATGCAGGTGGTACCCTCCCTCAGCTTAGTGTACACAGACGAAGAGGGTTATATCAGTGCCGACCGCGCTACAGAAAAGAACCTGCACATCAAAAAGCTAAGTGGCACCAGGTTTCGCCGGATGCTACGCAGCGGGGAGACGATTCCCGAATGGTTCGCCTTCCGTTCCGTTGTGGAGGCGCTGCGCTCCGCCTGAGCCGTGGGCAG
>NZ_FITM01000035.1 GCF_900047545.1 Candidatus Synechococcus spongiarum | reverse complement strand
TTTGTGCTCAACATCCTCTCCCAGGACAACCATCAGCAACTGCTGCGCCACTTCCTCAAGCGCTTCCCCCCCGGTGCCAACCGCTTTGCAGGGGTACACATCCTGCCCAAAGCCGCACCAGGGGGGCCGGTGCTGGCCGATGCCCTGGCCTTTCTGGGGTGTTGTGTCCGCCAACGGCTGGAGGCGGGTGACCACTGGATCATCTATGCAGAGGTGGAAAGCGGTCGGGTGGCAGACCAGGAAGGGCAAACCGCAGTCCACCACCGTAAGGTGGGCAACCACTACTGAACCGATTCATCACACCGTCCGGGGCCAGCATGCGGCGCGTCATCACCCTGCCTGTTGCAGATCAACTGCTCTGCCTGCGGGGCCTCAGCCCGGAGCGGCTGCGCTTTGAGATGGAATACGGCCTGGAGCGGGGCACCAGTGCCAACAGCTTCTTCATTCCCGGTCCCGAGGCCACGTTGATCCATCCCCCTGGGGAGTCGTTCCGCGAGCCCTTCCTTGAAGCGCTCAAGCAGCACTGTCCTCTTGAGCACCCCCTTGCGGTGGTGGTGGGCCATGTCAACCCCAATCGGGTGGGTCTGCTGCGCCACATGGGCACGGTTTATCCCCGGCTACGGCTCCTGGCTTCCAGTGCTGGCGTCAAGCTGCTGCAAGATCTCTGGACACCCCCACAGCGCCAAGTGGGTTCCGCCCCATCGGCAGATGCGGACCCGCTGCCGCCCTTGCCGCCCTTGCGGGTCATCCGCGCTGAGCACCAGATGTCTGTAGGTGAACCCGACGACCACTGGCAACTGCGATTGTGGCCTGCACCCACGCCCCGCTGGCCCGGTGGACTCCTGGCCCATGAAGACCGTTACGGGATTCTCTTCAGCGGCAAATTCTTCGCGGCCCATGTTTGCACGGAGGACCTGGAA
Source organism: Candidatus Synechococcus spongiarum (assembly GCF_900047545.1). GTDB lineage: Bacteria > Cyanobacteriota > Cyanobacteriia > PCC-6307 > Cyanobiaceae > Synechococcus_B > Synechococcus_B spongiarum_C. The sequence continues at coordinate 1,572 of NZ_FITM01000035.1, read as the reverse complement.
GAATCCCATGGCGTTCTCCATGAAGAAGACCGCCGCTTCTACTACGACTGCCTGATGGCCCCCATGGCCCAGCAGGTGGACAACGTGGTGGACCGTCTGGAGGAGGTCAGCATTCAGATCTTGGCGCCAGGTCACGGACCCATGATCAGCCAAAGCTGGCGCAGTCTTTTCAATGACTACCGCCGCTGGGGAGAGGGTCAGCGGCGCTCCACTTTGAGTGTGGCACTGCTCTTTGCCAGTGCCTACGGCAACACTGCCGCACTGGCTGCCGCACTGGGGCAGGGTGTTGCCAAGGCCGGCGTGCGGGTGCAAAGCATGAATTGCGAGTTCAGCGACGCGGACGCCCTGCGCCAGGCCATTCACGGCAGCCAGGCTTTGCTCATTGGCTCCCCCACCCTGGGGGGGCATGTGCCCACACCCGTCATGGCGGCATTGGGAACGGTGTTGGCAGAAGCGGAACGCACCACACCAGTGGGGGTCTTCGGCAGCTACGGCTGGAGTGGAGAGGCCATTGACCTGCTGGAGACGAAGTTGCGGGACTGTGGATTTCCCTTTGCCTTCCCCACCCTGCGGGTGCGCTTCTCCCCTGATGACGCCACCTTGAAGCGCTGTGAGGAAATCGGCACGGATCTGGGCCAGACGTTGCAGCGGCAGCAACAGCAGCGGCGGCGCGTTGTCGGCGGCCTCAAGGACAGCAGCAGTGGGCCATCCCTCCAGGCCCTGGGTCGGGTGCTGGGCTCCCTCTGTGTGCTGACCGCCCGCCATGGCGCCCTGAGTGGGGCCATGGTGGCCAGTTGGGTGTCCCAGGCCAGCTTCACCCCCCCAGGCATCACGGTGGCGGTGGCCAAGGATCGGGCCGTGGAGCAGTTGCTGCACAACGGCAACCACTTCGCCCTCAACGTGCTGGCCGCAGGACGGGAAAAGGGTCCCATGAAGCACTTCCTGCAACCCTTTGCCCCCGGCGCCGACCGTTTTGCCGGACTGGAGATAACGGAGAGTCCCCATGGCCAACCCCTGCTGCAGGAGGCCCTGGCCTGGCTGGAGGTGCAGGTCTGTCAACGCATGGAGTGCGGTGACCACTGGCTGATCTACGGCCATGTGGAACATGGAGCCCTGCTGGACGAGAAAGGCCGGACGGCTGTCCATCAGCGGCGCAGCGGGACCTACTATTAAGCATTGTCAACACCGCAGCCTGTACACAGCATGGAAAAGGTCTTCATCTATTGGGACAACTCGAACATTTTCCACCAGGCCCAGCGCCTCGCGGAGGAGGTTGAGAATGGCCCGGATGCACGTTTTCGGGTTCGCGTCAACTTTGACAACCTGCTGCGCCTGGCCCACGGGGATCGCCTTGTGGAAAAGGCCCTGGCGGTTGGTTCCGTGCCGCCGGAAATGCAGCAACTCTGGAACCAGATGAAAAGCAAAGATGTTAAAGTATCCCTTTATGATCGGGGTTCACAGGAGCGTAGTGAACAGGGTGTCCCAGACAAGATTCTACAACTGGCCATGCTGGAAGGTGGCAGCGTCACCACTTGATCCCCTCAACTCGCCAGCGCATCAGAGCTTGCCAGC
>NZ_FITM01000163.1 GCF_900047545.1 Candidatus Synechococcus spongiarum | reverse complement strand
CAGAACTCGGATCCTTCACGCGAGCCTACCATCACGCAACCCGTTCCATTGTGGACTCGTCAATTGTTCAGACAGCGAGATCAAATGGCAAATCACTAATGTCCCGTAGTCGGTCTCCATCAATCATTGTGAACAGCATCTCCGCCTGATCTTCGCAGCTTGCCAGGGCGCCGCAGACCCTCTTCAACTCGTCCAAGGCAATATGATAAACGCAATCCAAATCTCCAGTGCCCAGCGCTAGAGAGGCAATGCGCATCGGCAGAGGTTCTGCAGTCACAGCAACGATGTGGGGCAGTCGGCCCTTTCTATTGCGGATCAGATTGAGGGCTTCTGTGCGGGTGTTCTGTGAGCGGTCACTCCGAATTGTCCACTTACAGGAGATACTGGCATGTAAAAAAGGCAGAGCAGGAGAACGGTTTGATTCCAAGAATGGCGTCAGGGTTGCCAGGCCCGGACGATCCAGAACTACCGCCTGCCCATTGACGTCGTCATGAGATACCGTACTGCGGGCAATGACAATATCTGGTGTTACAAGATAATCGTGTCCAAGCGCAGTTGATAAGTTTCTATCGTCTCGAACCAGATCATCGAGTGCCTTGAGGTGGCGATATTGTGCAAATCTGGAAATCTGCGTCTGCGACGTCAAGTACTTCCATTTGCCTGGTCTCATGTGGCTGATAGCTGTGAACGTGTGTTCAATAAACTCACAGGTGAGACTCTCAAATAGGGCACCAGCTCTCTGTGCTGGAATCGGTTCCGAAGTCTGCCGGGAAATACCCAGTGCTTCGGCAATGCCGTTGGCGATCAGAACACTGGAGCGACTGCCGCAATCTGCAAAATTTGGATAAATGACACCAGTACCAGCCCGAGCAGAAAAACGAACAACTTGTTGCCCCAGCTTGGCGTGATAATCACTTCGCAGCTTTCTGAGGCTGGTCATGGTCTCCTATGGAATCATTGTCAGTTGAAGATCTTGATTGATCCTCGACCGAGACTGCTGAGCATAGACTGGGTTCAACTCCACAAGAATTGCTCCGCGGTTCGACTGAGCCGCCACAACCCCAGTGGTCCCGGATCCGGAAAATGGATCAAGGATCACATCACCTGGCTGACTCCCCAGCAGGATGCACCGTCTGGCCAATTCTCTGGGGAAGACTGCCGGATGGGGCACACCACTGAAATCGGGACCCAGGATCCAGTAGTTTCTCAGGTTGGCGCCGCTCTCTTCTCGCATTGCCTGGTTATCGTAGTAATAACTGGGTTTTTTGGCAAACAGGAAGAGATCCTCGGTGGCGTTAGAGGGTCGATTCCTGACACTTTCGGGCATGGGAGCCTTCTTGATCCAGGTAATTTTTGACCGCAGTAGCCAGCCATCTTCTTGCAGCGCAAACGCAATACGCCATGGCAGTCCCATTAGGTCCCGATCCTTGAGTCCCCAGCAGTTGGGTACCTTGCAGTTTCGCTGCTGAATCAGCTTCTTTGTATTGCCCACCAAGGCATTGGGACCACTGCGTCCCGTACCACCGTTACGGGCGTAGCCGTCACCAACATTGAGCCATAGGGTCCCGTTGCTCCGTAGTACACGACGAACCCCTTGAAAAACAGCCACCAGATTGGAGACGTACCCTTCGGGAGATGGCTCGGCGCCAATCTGGTCCCCATGGTCGTAGTCACGCAGTCCCCAGTACGGCGGCGAGGTGACGCAGCACTGAACCGTCCCCGGCGCAATCTGTCCTAGCACTTGACGGCTGTCACCCACCAGGATCCGAACGGTGTCACTGGCTGGTGTTTTCTGCATGAGATCCGCAATGGCCAATGGGCCGCCTCCCAACCCGTTCATACCTGCCCTACTATGCTATTGAACATCAGCCATGGTCTGGATGGGGCAGGTTCTGGTCCTGAACGCCTCCTATGAGCCCCTCAACATCACCAGTTGGAAGCGCGCCGTGGTCATGATGCTCAAGGGCAAGGCGGAAAGCCTGGAGCAGGACACGGTTGTTGTCCACAAGGATCTGCTGATCCCCACCGTGATTCGCCTGCGCCAGTACGTCTGCATTCCGTTCAAGGACATTCCCCTCACCCGCCGCAACGTCCTCCAACGGGATCTGCACACCTGCCAGTACTGCGGCTACAAGGGAGAGCAACTCTCCGTGGACCATGTGTGCCCCCGCAGCCGGGGAGGCCAGCACACGTGGGACAACGTGGTGACGGCCTGCATCCGCTGTAATGTCCATAAAGGGAGTCGAACCCCCAGGGAAGCGGGCATGACCATCGCCTCCATGCCGCGTCGCCCCGTCAGTTCCCTTTACTTTGAAGCCTCCCGACAGATTCGCAACGGCCAGCGCCAGGAGTGGCAGAAGTACATCATCGGTGCCTGAGCGCAGAGGCGGGCAGGGGTGATTGTGATGATCCCCCGTGGGTTCAGCCAGAAAGAGTTGCCTCGGCAAGCTGCTCAAGTTTCTGGCGCTGGTCACGGTTCAAGGACTCCTGCACCAGGACTTCTAGTTCACCGGCCAGCACGGCCTCCAGGTCAAAGTTACGGGCCAAGCGGTGGTCGGTGGCCCTCTTGTCCTTGTAGTTGTAGGTGCGGATTTTCTCGCTGCGGTCACCGCTGCCCACCTGGGAGCGCCGCTGGGCCCCCTGCTTACTGGTGGCTTCGTCGAGGGCCAGTTGGTAGAGCTTGGCCCTCAGAATGTCCATGGCCCGCTCCCGGTTTTGCAGTTGGGAGCGCTCCTGGGTGCAGAACACACGAATTCCTGTGGGTTTATGGAGGAGATCCACAGCGGTTTCCACCTTATTGACGTTCTGCCCACCCGCCCCACCAGAACGGGCGGTGCTGATGTCCAGGTCACTGGTTGCAATGGACACCTCCACGGGATCCGCCTCCGGCATGACCGCCACTGTGGCGGTAGAGGTATGCACCCTGCCCTGGGATTCAGTGGCTGGCACCCGCTGGACGCGATGCACACCGGCTTCGTATTTCAAGTGGCTGAACACCCTGTCCCCCTGAATGGACAAGATCAGCTCCTTGAACCCCCCCAGCTCTGCCACCGAGGCACTCACTGGTGCCACCCGCCAGCCCTGGCGCAGGGCATAGCGCTCATACATGCGTGCCAAATCCCCCGACCAGATGGCCGCTTCGTCCCCCCCGGCGCCAGCGCGAATCTCCAGCATGATGCTGCGCTCATCCCGGGGATCCTGGGGCAGCAGGGCCAGGCGAAGCACCCGCTCACTGGTCTCCAGTGCCTCTTGTAAGGCCTTGAGTTCCTCGTTGGCCAACTGGCGCCAATCCGGGTCAAGATCCTTCTGCTGGAGTAGATCCATGGCCTGGTCGTATTCCCGCTGCAGTTGCTGGTGGTGGGCAAAGCCAGTCACCACAGGCTCTAGGCGGGCCCGCTCCTGACCCAAACGCTTGAGGGCGTCAGGATCACTGGCGAGGCCAGGGTCCGCCAGTTGGCGTTCCAACTGCTGGAACGTCCGGCAGGCCATCTGAAGCTTCTCGGTGAGATAGCACGGTGCTGCCATCAGCAGAGCCTTGAAGAAGGGGCCACAGGGGGAGTTGAAGCCTTAGCGCTTTTTCCCGTCCACCCGGTTGGAGCGGATGCCGTATTTCTTCATGAAACGATCCACGCGCCCCTCCGTGTCCAGGATCTTCTGGGTCCCGGTAAAGAAGGGATGGTTACCACTCCACACTTCCACATTGATCTCGGGCTGGGTGGAGCCGACGGTCATGATCTCCTGACCGTTGCAGATCACCTTGGCATCCGGGTACCAGGTGGGATGAATGTCCTGTTTGGGCATGACGTGCTCAGCGCTTGGAGAACTGGGGAGCTTTGCGGGCTTTTTTGAGGCCGTACTTGCGGCGCTCCTTGGCGCGGGGGTCACGGCTGAGGTGGCCCTCCGCCTTGAGGGGCTTGCGATTATCAGGGGATAGCTTGCACAACGCCCGGGCAACCCCCTGCTTGATGGCATCTGCCTGACCACTCAGGCCACCCCCCTTGGAATTGACCAACAGGTCATACTCCTTGTCCAGGCCAAGGGTCTCCAGTGAGACCGTAACCGCGGACAGAAAGGCCAGGTTGTGGTTGAGGTAATCAGTGGCGGAACGGCCGTTAATGGTGACCTTGCCGTTGCCCGGGACAAGCCGGACCCGGGCAATAGCAGTCTTGCGGCGCCCAGTCCCCCAGTAGGAGACGGTGTTGTCGGTGGTTGACATCAGCAACTGGCTGTGGAGAGGGAAAGCGTGGTCGGACGCTGAGCTCCATGGGGATGGACAGGACCGCGGTACACCTTGAGCTTGCGGAACAACTGGCGGCCCAGGGCATTGCGGGGTAGCATCCCCCGCACAGCGGTTTCAATGATCCGCTCCGGCAAACGGGCTTGCAGGTGGCTAAAGGTTTCCACTTTCATGCCTCCGGGCCGACCGGAGTGGCGACGATAAAGCTTTTGATGGGCTTTCCTGCCCCCCACAGTCACTTTCTCGGCGTTGACCACCACGATGAAGTCACCCACGTCCATGTGGGGCGTGAAGGTGGGCTTATGCTTGCCCCGCAACACCTTGGCGATTTCGCTGGCCAGGCGTCCCAGTGTCTGACCAGCAGCATCCACCACGTACCAGTCCCGCTGCAGGTTGCCCACCGAGGGAACGACTGTCTTGTTCATCACACCGTAAGGAAGGAGTCTGCAGACGCCTAATTATACTCCAAGCTGTCCCCAGGGACAGGGGACAGGGTTGGGGAATAGGGCTGGTTCGTAGCCAACGCCCATGAAACACAGTCCCTGTGGCGGTGCTGCCTCTTGAACCTCCTCCCGCTTGCCCAACCGCCAGCGCTGCTCAAACACGGCCAGCGGAAGACGGCCTTCACCCACGGCCACCAGCTGGCCCACCAGCAGTCTCATCATGCCGTAGAGGAAACCGCTGCACTGCACATCAACGGCCACCATGTCGCCCCAGCGCTGCACGTCCACAGCTTGAATCGTGGTGCGGGCATGGGGGCGGGAGCTGCCAGTCCGCTGAAAGGCACGAAGATCGTGGTGCCCAAGCAGGGGCTGCAGGGCTGCAGCCATCCGTTGCTCGTCCAGTGAGGTGTTGTAGCGGTGCCAACTGGTGGTCCGCAGAAACAGGTTGGGCACTGGATTGTTATGGAGAAGGTAGCGGTAACGGCGCCAGCAGGCACTGAAACAGGCGTGCCACTGGCTGGAGACGGTGGAGGCCCCTAGAACACGGATATCCGGCGGTAGGCAGCCGTTCAGCGCCTTGGGCCAGCGGTGAC
>NZ_FITM01000037.1 GCF_900047545.1 Candidatus Synechococcus spongiarum | reverse complement strand
CCGATGCGGATGGACTGGATGGCGCCATGGCCCAACCGTTGGGCAGCCGCACAGACGGCGTCCCCAGCGGGATCCAGAACCGATGCTCGCAGACCCACCCGGACGGTGGCATGGAAACGGGGCATGGCGACAGGTGGTGTTGGGGGCCTATCTTCAGGATGGCAGACGCAGGTCCGCCAGGGCCATACGCAGGGGAGCAGGATCCACCGCCAAGCCGATGAGCACTATGGTCAAGCCGCCCTGGTGGTCAGATCTGGCCTGGTACCAGGTCTCAAGGCGGGGTCCCACGGCCTGGATCATCAGCGGCAGGGATTTACCGGCAATGGCGGCATGGCCCTTGGCCCGCAGCAAGCCCATGGCCGTGAATTGTTGCCGCAGCAGTGCTTCAAGAGGCTGGCGATCCCAGGCCCCATCCAGCTTCACCGCGGCGCTGACGATGGGTGCATGGTGATGGTCACCATGGTGGTCATGGTCGTCACTCTGGCCAGCAGGATGGTGCAGGCTTGTCCAGATCAGGTCTTCCTCCGCACCACGCTCCAGACCCAACAACACCTCGGGGGGCACAGTGCCGCGGTGACTGGGCAGCACCGGTACCCCCGGGCGCAGGTGGGGACGGATGCGCGCTTGAACAGCGGCCATCCCATGGGCGGAAAGCTTATCGGCGCGGCTCACCAGCACCACGTCTGCACTGCGCAGTTGGTCCGCCAACAGGGCCTCCAGGCTGGTGAGGTGGTCCAGCTCCGGATCGGCCTGGCGCTGGCGCTCTACCGCTGCGGCATCCCCCACCACGCTGCCCGCGGCCAGGGCCTCTCCATCCACCATGGTCACCACGCTATCCACCGTGACAGCCGTACGGATCTCGGGCCAACGAAAGGCATCCAGCAGCGGCTGGGGCAGGGCCAGACCACTGGTTTCAATGACGATGCCGTCCAGGCTCTGACGCCGCTCCAGCAACTCCAGCATCACCGGCAAAAACTCCTCCTGCACCGTGCAGCACAGACAGCCATTGGCCAACTCCACCACGGTGGGGCGTCCAGGATCGGGACTGGGGTCGTTGCTGGTGGTGCCGGTGGACTCCTCGTCACAGACGCCGCAATCTGCCAAGGCGGCGCCATCCAGGCCCACGTCACCAAACTCGTTGACCAGCACTGCCAAGCGGCGCTTCTGCTGGCTGAGCATATGGCGGAGGACGGTGGTTTTCCCGGCGCCCAGGAAGCCCGTGACGACGGTGACGGGAAGCTTGTCGCGATTGGTCATCATTGGACAGTCTGGAGCGGAAACGGCAAGGGCTTAACCTCGCAAGACCTGGATGGTCCAGATCACCCCCAGGACCATCAGCAGGGTTGCGGTGGCCAGGCGGAGCTTCTGCAACAGCGCCAGAATGCTCCTGGATCGGGCCAGCAGGGCGCTCACCACCAGCAGCAGGGCGCCCTGGGACAAGAACAACCCCAGCCCGTAGGCCAGCAGCGGTGTTGGCTCAGCCCCGATCATGGGCTCCCCCAACAGGAACCCATGGACCCCCATCAGGGGCAGGAGCAACCAGGCGGGCAACCAGCCCCGATGCGCCAGGCCAGCCACTGCCAGGCTCAACGCCACCGCCAACTCCAGCGCCAGGCCCAGGCCGGGTTCTGGCGCGGCGCTCAAGAGCACTGCCAACCCGCTGCCCGCCAGCCCACTGGCCAACAGGGGCAGCAGCCAGCGCCGTGTGGTGAGCGCAGTGATCATCACAATGGCTAGAAGAAAGACCAGATGGTCGGTCCCCAGCAGAGGATGCCCCAGACCGCTCACCAGGCCTTGAAACAGGTTGAGGTTTTGGGGCTCCACACCCTCAAAAGGGTGGTGGGCCCAGCCGGGCAGCGCCGCAGCGAGCGCAGCAACGCCACCCATCACCAAGGGCGCGATACGCAGCACCATCCAGGACGTCGAGGGAGTGAACATTGTGCCAGGATTTCGAGAGATCAGCCCTTAGGCTGGGGGCAGTTGAGGCTGGCCCGTGTATCCCGATCCGTGATGCTGTTGTGGCCGTCAGCCCGCTGGCAAAGCTGCGGCAACTGGCTCCGATCCACCACAGCATCGGTGAAATCAGCTCCGCTGATGCGTGCATCCGTAAAGCTGCTTTGCATGAACAACCCGTTTTCTAATACGGCATTTCGCAAATCGGCGCCGTTGAATCGGCTGGCAAAGGCCACCACGTCCCGGAGAACGGCGCCCCGCAGATCCGCGCCGCTCAGGTTGGAGGTGTTGAACACTGCGCCAGTGAGGTTGCTGGCGGAAAGATCCACCCCTGCCAAGTCCGCCTTGATGTACTCCACCGCCTGCAGTTGGCGCCCATGCATGTCCGGTTTGATGACTGCATTGGCACCGGCGCCGCGCAACTCCGGCGCCGTGATCGTCCACCCTGGAGTAGGGGTCAGCAGGATCAGCAGCAAGGCCACCGCCAATCCCAGCAGACGCCGTAAATGAACCATGGTTGTCCCCCGTGTCCCAGTACCCTGGCAAGGGCAGACTAGCGAACCCTTTGGAGAGGATTGCCCCATGGCGCTGACACTGCGGGTTGTGGTGCCTCCTCATCCCCTTATTGACCACTGGCTCACCGTGGCCAGGGATGCCCGGACACCGGCCCCCCTGTTTAGAACTGCGCTGCAGGAGTTGGGCCGCTGGCTCAGCTACGAAGCCCTGCGGGACTGGCTCCCCCATCACACCATGACGGTCACCACGCCGTTGGGGGAAACCACAGGCCACGTGGTGGATCAGACCGTGGATTTGGCCGTGGTGCTTGTTCTGCGGGCTGGTTTGGGTCTCTGGGACGGCGCCCAGTCGGTGCTGCCCCACGCCCGGATTTGGCATGTGGGGCTCCGTCGTGGCCAGGAGGCGGGCACAGTGCAGTGGTATTACAACGGTCTGCCGGACGCCATCGGCGAAAAAACCGGGGTGTTGGTGCTTGACCCAATCCTGGCCAGGGGCACCACCATGACGGCCGTGCTGGAGCGCTTGAAAACCATGGGCGTGGAAGGGCAACGGCTACGGGTGATTACAGCGCTCTGCTCCGCACCAGGCCTGCAGCAGATTGGGTCCGCTTTCCCCGATCTGGTGATCACCACCGCTTGCATTGACCCGGAGCTGGATCCAGAAGGGTTCATTGTGCCGGGTCTGGGGGATGCGGGTGACCGTCTGTTTGGCACTGGCGACTGAGGTTGCTTCAATAATGGCAATACGTGACAGGGAATCCGGGGCAACACCATGACGGATCGACCGGCAAGCAGCACCATCTTCACGGCCATGGTCTATGGAGCCGTTCTGGGTGGAGTGGCCATGGCCTGGCTGTTGCTGGCCCCAAGGCAGCGTGACCGCCTGGCCAGTCGTCAACGGCGCATGCTCCATATGCCGCGCATGACCGGTGACGAGAATTATGGTGACAAGGATGATGACGAGGAGAACACTGTCGCCCATGGGAAGAGTCTGCCCAAACCCCTGGAGGACCGCATGAGCCAGATCCAGGCCTCCATTGAAGACGTGCGGCGCCAACTGGAGGCCATGGGCAAGGATGGGTAAGGGTTCCCCATCCGTGCTCCATCCCCCTATATGACCACCACAACCGCCACTGCCCCCCCAGCCATGCGTCGTTCCGCGGCCATCACCCAAGGGGTGCGCCGCACACCCAACCGCGCCATGCTCCGAGCCGTGGGATTTGGTGATGCCGACTTCAACAAGCCCATTGTGGGCATTGCCAACGGCTACAGCACCATCACCCCCTGCAACATCGGCCTCAATGACCTGGCCCGGCGGGCGGAGGCCAGCCTCCATGAAGCCGGGGGAATGCCCCAGGTGTTTGGCACCATTACGGTCAGTGACGGCATCTCCATGGGGACCGACGGGATGCGCTATTCCCTGGTGTCACGGGAGGTGATTGCCGACAGTATCGAGACCGCCTGCAACGGTCAATGCATGGATGGTCTCCTGGCCATTGGCGGCTGTGACAAGAACATGCCGGGCGCCATGATCGCCATGGCCCGCCTCAACATTCCCGCGGTCTTCGTGTATGGAGGGACCATCAAGCCCGGACACCACGCTGGCCAGGATCTCACCGTGGTCAGCGCCTTTGAGGCAGTAGGTCAGTATGCAGCGGGCCACATCACGAATGCCGAGTTATTGGCTGTGGAGAAAAAAGCCTGCCCCGGCGCCGGCAGTTGTGGGGGCATGTTCACCGCCAATACCATGGCCGCCGCCTTTGAGGCCATGGGCATGAGTTTGCCGTTCAGCAGCACCATGGCGGCGGAAGATTTTGAGAAATCAGACAGCACTGCCGCCTCGGCCGAAGTGTTGATGCAGGCCATTGCCCAGCAGATCAAGGCCCGGAATCTGATGACCCGTCAGGCATTCGAGAATGCCATTCGCGTTGTCATGGCCGTGGGGGGCTCCACCAATGCCGTGCTCCATCTGCTGGCTGCGGCCCACGCCGCCGCCGTCCCCCTCACCCTGGAGGACTTTGAAATCTTGCGGGCGGACACCCCCGTGCTCTGTGATCTCAAGCCCAGCGGCCGTTACGTAACAGTGGATCTGCACCGGGCCGGCGGCATCCCCCAGGTGATGAAAATGCTGTTGGCGGAAGGGCTGCTCCATGGGGATTGCCCCACCATCTCTGGCCGCACCATTGCGGAGATGCTCCAGGAGATTCCCACCCAGCCCGATCTCCGGCAAAACGTGATCCGGCCCATCCATACCCCCCTCTACTCAACGGGCCACTTGGCGGTGTTGCGGGGCAATCTGGCGGAAGAAGGCGGCGTGGCCAAGATCAGCGGTGTCAAGCATCCCGTCATCATTGGCCCTGCCAAGGTGTACAGCAGTGAGGAGGAGTGTCTGGAAGCCATCCTCGGTGGCGCGATCCAGGCTGGGGACGTGGTGGTGATCCGCTATGAGGGTCCCAAGGGCGGTCCTGGGATGCGGGAAATGCTGGCACCCACGTCCGCCATCATCGGTGCCGGCCTGGGGGACAGGGTGGGGCTTATCACCGATGGACGGTTCAGTGGTGGCACCTTCGGGATGGTGGTGGGGCATGTGGCGCCGGAAGCGGCCGTGGGCGGTGCCATCGCCCTGGTGGAAGCAGGGGACACCATCACCATTGACGCGCCCCGGCGGCTGTTGCAGTTGAACGTGTCCGATGGGGAACTGGCGCAGCGGCGGGCCCGCTGGACTCCACCGGCGCCCCGTTTCCGTCGAGGTGTTCTGGGCAAATACATCCGCCTGGTGAGCAGCAGCAGCCGTGGTGCAGTCACGGATGGGGACTTCACATGATCGCCTCGATGGCGTGCAGGACAAAGCGCAAAGGACCGGGTTGAAAGCCCGGATTCTCCCCGCCACTGTCATTGAAACGGGAATAGAGCAACTGGATGCGGCTCAGCCGCTGCGCATCAAAGCCGATGGGCATGGCCACCGGCTTGGCGCGCACCACCGGCCGCAATGCTGCCAAGGGCACCACCACCGTGCTGGTGCCCTTGGCAGCCGTGTCAAATTCACTCACCCACCGCAACCCGCCGGGGATCAGGGCGCTGGCGCGGCTCACCGGATCGTTACAGGTGAGACCCAGCTTGTAGCGGCGCCCATCCCCACTGATCACGAGACGCAAGGCAGAGAAGGGGCGCAGATCCAGGGGGGGAGACAACACGGGAGAACGGCAACTGATAAAACCACCCCCCTGCTGCACCACCTGGGCCGTGAACTCCAATCCCCAGCTTCCACAGTGGCAGTGGCCCTGGCTTCGACCACCCATGACGGTGTCGTTGAGGGCCTGCCACCCCACGAAGCCGTCACCACGGAACAGAGTTGTTGTGTGCATTGGGGACAGTAGCGTAGAAGCCATGGCCATGGGCCGGCAATACTGGCAAGGGAACGCCTCCCTGCAATTCTACCGCTCTGGTGGGCGGACCATTCACCAGGGGGGCTGCACGGCGCCCTTGAAGTTGTCCCGTGCCGTTACCTACGGCAGCACCTGTGAATTGTCCCTCCTCCACACCGCAGGTGGTTTGGTGGGGGGGGACGTGCTGCACGTCAACTGCCAGTTGGCGCCCCATAGTCGCGCTCTGCTCACCAGCGTGGCAGCCCAGAAGATCTACGGCAGTGTGGGACGCTCCCGACTCCAGCCGGAGGGCGTCTGGGCCCAGCAACGGCTCACCTTTCAGGTGGAGGACGGGGCATGGCTCGGCTGGTTTCCCCAGGAGACGGTGGTGTTTGCCAATGGTTTGTTGCAGCAGGAGCAACGGGTGGAGCTGAAGGGATCGGGCGCCTGGCTGGGGGTAGAGGTGGTACGGCTGGGGCGCACTACAGCGGACGAGACCATCGGACGGGGCTGCTGGCGCTCTCGCCTGGAGCTGTGGCGTGGGCAGCGCCTCCTGCTGGGGGACCCCATGGCTCTCAACGGCGCCTCCCGGCAGCGGCTCCACGGCCTGGCGGGACAGCCGGTGGTGGGGATGTTGAACTGGGCCGGTGGGTCGCAGCTGGATGCCGCCGCCCTGGACGCTTGTCGCCAGGCCCGTGGGGACCTTTCGGGCGAGATGGAGGCGGGGGTGATCCACGACGACGGCGGAGATCTCCTCTGCTGCCGCTATCGGGGAGATTCCACCCAGGCGGCCCGCTGCTGGTTTGTGCGCATTTGGACCCTGATCCACCAGTGGCGGGGTGAGCCGCCCCCTGTTCTGCCCCGTGTCTGGCCCCTGCAGGATGCCCTCCTACCGCCCGTTCCAATTCAAGCATGGTCTGCTCTTTGAGCAGCAGGACACCTCGAAAATTATAGTCATGGGTAACACCTTCCACATAATCCAGTCCCAACGGCATCATGGGTTGGGTTCTCTCCAATGCCTGGATTTGCGTCTTCTCGTCTATGCAGAGCCCGACGGCATGGTCCGGTGGTCTCGGCTATAAGACCCACAATGTCCTGCACCTTATCCACAAAGAAAGGATTGTTGGAGATCTTGAAGTGTGGCCATCCGACACTTCCATAGCCTGCTCCCCCGTCCTATAGAATCTTTCTGCAGGACACTACACTGGCTCTCCCTCCTCTGGGGCGGATAGGCCAAGTCAGCACCGTGGAACCGATGGCTTTTCAAGCCTGCCTTCGCCACTATGGTGGTTTGAGGAAATGGGAGAGGCGCATCCATCCGCGCTTAGAAACTAGCGTTGTTGAGTTGCCAGTAGGCATCAGTGCCTCTGAGGGGAGAATCATCCGGGATTAAATCCAAGGCAGTCTTTCCGTCTTCGTCCCGTGCGTTGAGATCAGCGCCAGCATCCAGCAGAGCCTGCACCACTGACGGGGTCTGGCTAAACATCACAGCCGTGTGGAGGGGTGTGGATTCAAATTTGTCCCGTGCGTTGAGATCAGCACCCTCCGATAGGCAATGATTCACGTAATCCGCTGACGCCTCCTTGAAGAAGTCTGCCGAGTTCCAGCTTGCGCAATTGGGGAGAGCCGCCGCCGGACTTCAGACCATAACCCCAGAACAACCGGAGTCGTTAGCAGAGGCTTCAGCCTGAGAACGACACTGTTCTTGAACCCGCGGGCAGGCAGCGCGCAGACCATTAATAGGGACCAAACATCAAATCAGCCTACCCATGATTGGGCAGCCCCATGGACAACGGTGCCAGAGAAAAACTGCTGAACAAATCCGTTTGATCTCCCCCTCAATCATACCCCAACAGATCAAAAATCTCCCGATCCTTGAGTGGTTTCGCCTCAAGGGGTTGGACGCTTTCCAGCAAACAACGGGCCAGGTTGAGATATTCCTGCTGCACTTGTAAGACATCGGGACTGGACTCCATCTCGAAGATTGTACACTTTTTGAGGCGGGAACGGCGGATGGCATCCACCGCTTTGAAATGGGCTAGGGTGCGTAGACCAGCGCGGGCGTTAAAGCGGTCGATTTGGTCAGTATCTTGAGAGCGATTGGCCACCACACCCCCTAGTCGCACCCGATAATTCTTGGCCTTGGCCTTGATCGCCTGCACAATGCGATTCATGGCAAAGATGGAGTCAAAGTCGTTGGCGGTGACGATCAGGCAGTAGTGGGCATGTTGGAGGGGCGCGGCAAAACCACCACACACCACGTCCCCCAGCACGTCAAAGATCACCACGTCCGTGTCTTCCAGAAGGTGGTGTTCTTTCAGTAGCTTGACAGTTTGACCGGTGACGTAACCACCGCAGCCGGTGCCCGCCGGTGGGCCACCACTTTCCACACACATGACTCCGTTGTAGCCAGTGTAGACAAAATCACTAGCCTCTAACTCTTCACTGTGGAAGTCCACCTCCTCCAGGGTGTCAATCACGGTGGGCACCATGCGCTTGGTGAGGGTGAAGGTGCTGTCGTGTTTGGGGTCACAGCCAATCTGCAACACCCGCTTCCCCAGGTGGGAAAAGGCGGCAGAGAGGTTGGAGGAGGTGGTGGATTTGCCAATGCCTCCCTTACCGTAGACGGCAATCACCAGGGCGCCTTCTTCGATGTTGAGCTTGTTGTCCTGGTGGACTTGAACGCTCCCTTCTCCGTCTTCATGACGTTGGTGGGTGGCTGTGGTGGTGGCGGTCATGGTCTTGTGGGGGTGGGGTGAG
>NZ_FITM01000044.1 GCF_900047545.1 Candidatus Synechococcus spongiarum | reverse complement strand
TGATAGATCCATTGCCCACAGGCCGCCATGGTGAGCCCGGCACCAATCACCACCATGGGAATGATTTGCAGCTTTTCGCTGTGGGTCCGTTGCAGGCTGGCCAGCAACCCCAGGCACACCATGGCTGGAGCAGCCGCGGTGACCAGTCGCGAGAAGGGATGGGGAGGCGTGTTCACAGTCAGGGTGAGACGTGATCCACAGGCAAATCAAACCGCTGCAGCAAGGTGGCGGTGAGCACTTCCACTCCCGTTGCGATGGCTCTCTCATCAGGGTTAAAGCAGCCATGGTGGAGGGGATAGCAGCCCTCGGGACCGGCCACACCAAGGCGGAACATGCAGCCGGGCACGTGCTTGAGCATCTCGGCAAAGTCTTCTGCGCCCAGTGAAGGCTGGGGAAGGTGCTCCACGTTGTCGTCCCCCAGAACGGCACGGGCCGCTTTTTCCAGGCAGCGGGTCTGGCTGGCGTCGTTGAACACCGACGGCGTGATGGAGCGGAGACTCACATGGGACCGGGCGCCATGGATCCCCACGATGCCCTGAATGACCTCCTCGATCCAACTGGAGAGTTGCTGGTGGGTGTCTGGGTGCAGGCAGCGTACGGTGCCCCTCAGCAGGACACGGTCGGCAATGACGTTGAAGGCACAGCCCCCTTGAATCTGGCCAAAGCTGATCACCACAGGGTGTAGAGGATCTATGCGGCGGCTTACGGCCTCCTGGAGCCCGGTGACCACCTGGCTGGCAATCCAGATGGCATCCAGGGCTTCATGGGGGCGGGCCCCATGGCCACTTTCGCCAAAAATTTCAACGATCAACTCATCCGCCGTGGCCGTGAACGTTCCCGCACGAATTCCCACCTTGCCGGCTGCCATTGGCGGGTACACATGAACCCCGAACACGGCATCCAAACCGTCCAGTGCCCCGGCCTTGACCATCCAGCCTGCCCCCTGGGCAATCTCCTCAGCCGGCTGGAACAGAAGCCGCAACGTTCCCGGCAACCGGTGGGCGAGGGGGGCCATCAGGTGGGCCACCCCGATCCCCACCGTGGTGTGGATGTCGTGGCCACAGGCGTGCATCAGGCCCTGGCGACGGGAGGCAAAGGGCAGCCCGGTGCGCTCTTCGATGGGCAAGGCATCCATATCCACCCGCAGGCCAATGCTGGGGCCGGGACCACCGCCAAGGTCGGCCACAACGCCGGCGCCGCCCACACCTTCCTGCACATCAAGCCCCAGTTGATACAAGGAACCGGCCACAAAGGCGGCGGTTTGTTGTTCCTGACCACTCAATTCCGGATGGGCATGGAGGTGGCGGCGAATTTTCACCAGATCGGGTTGCAGGTCTTGCGCCTGCTGGTGAAGCTCCGGGAGGGCAAGCAAGCTGGTCATGTCCGTCAAGAGGTGCCGAACGCCAGGAATTGCCGAAGGTCCTGCACCGGCCCTGGAGGCCATTGGCGCGTCGTCAACAGCCATTGGGCATCAGCATAGCGCTCATCCAGGCCAACACTGGCGGCCCAGTGGCTCTCGGCTTCCCCCTGTCGGCCACGGTGCCAGAGCAGTGCCGTGAGCGCAGCACGGGCATCGGCAAAGAGGGGATGACGGCGAACCAGTTGGCGGAAAGTCTCCTCCGCAACGGCCAACTCACCCAACTCCATGGCGGCCAATGCCTGGCTGGATTGGGCCAGGATCAAATCGGGCTGGATCCGGGCAGCAGCACCGTAGCTGCAGCGTGCCCCCTGCCAATTGCCCCGCGCTACTTGCATGGCGCCCAAGTTGTAGAGGGCGGCAGCTTCAGGCTTCACCGGGTGTGCCTCCAGCGAATCACCCAGAGCCGGTCTGGGGAACCAGCAACTCAAGAGCAGGGTCAAAGTCAGGACACTCAGCCAGGGCAACACGTGGCCCGTCAAGGTAGTGGTGCGCATACCACCGAGTCTAGAGCAAGTGATCAACAGGTCCTAGAGCAACGGCAACTGCCCATCTGCTGGCTGATTGGATGGTTGATCAGATGTGGATGCTGAGTCCAGGCCAAGGTGCTTGTAGGCCGGGGGCGCCAGGCGGCGGCCACGGGATGTGCGCTGCAAAAAACCAATCTGGAGCAGGTAGGGCTCAAGCACGGTTTCAATGGTGTCGGCATCCTCACCCAAAATTGCCGCCAAGGTGGTGAGGCCCACGGGTCCACCTTCAAACTGCTGCGCCATGGTCATGAGCAGGCGATGGTCGCTGGGATCAAGGCCCAGGGGATCAATGCGGTGCATGGTTAGGGCATCCGCCACCACCTGGTTGTCAATGGCGGGACAGGCTTTCACCAGGGCATAGTCCCGCACACGGCGGAGCAGGCGATTGGCGATGCGGGGCGTGCCGCGACAACGGCTGGCAACGGCCTGGGCGCCGGAGGGCTCCACACCCATCCGCAGCAACTGGGCAGAGCGCTCCACAATCTGCTGTAGCTCGGTCGCGGTGTAAAACTCCAGGCGATGGACCATGCCAAAACGGTCCCGCAGCGGTGAACTGATGGAGCCCGCCTTTGTGGTGGCCCCCACCAGAGTGAACCGTGGTAGCGCAATGCTGCGGGCGCGGGCTGTGGTTCCCTTGCCCACAGAAAGGTCCAAACGGAAATCCTCCATGGCGGGATAGAGGAGCTCCTCGGCCATGCGGGGAAGACGATGGATCTCGTCAATGAAGAGCACGTCCCCTTGCTCCAGGGTCATGAGCAGGCCAATGATGTCGCGAGGACGCTCCAGCGCCGGGGCACTGGTAATCCGGCAACGGGCCGTCAACTCTGCCGCCAGCACCATAGCCATGGTAGTTTTGCCCAGGCCGGGCGGCCCATAGAGCAGGAGATGGTCCAGGGGTTCCTGGCGATGCCGTGACGCCTCCAGGGCGATGTGCAACACCTGCTTGAGGGCGCTCTGACCGATGTAGTCCCCCAGGCGGCGCGGTCGCAGAGCCTCATCTGCATGGCCTTGCTCCTCTGCCGTAGCCTCTGGGCGCCGCTGCGGACCATGGGGAGAACTCAGAGGACGGGGCGCGGCGCCATGGTTGCGTGGTGGAGCCGGGGACGCCTTCCCGGAAGGGCTACTGGGAACAATGGCCATGGCCAAACCCTAGCGGGTATCAGCGACGGCGCCCTCCTAACACCCTGAAGAGACCACCAGGGGAGCAAGGGCATGACGGGAAAACCGTTGGCCAGGGGCAACCTTGAACTGGAGGTGGCGGATTTCGGGCTGATCATGGAGGCCAAGATGGATCTGCGGCCCCCGACGGTGTTTGTGGGTCCGAGCAACACAGGAAAATCCTATCTGGCGATCCTGATGTATGCACTGCATCGGTTTTTTGCCAGCCGTCTGTCCCTCAGGAATTGGCGCCGAACTCTTCGTTTGGGGCAGCGCACATTGCCCGACGACATCATCCATGGTGTCGGAAGTTGGCGTCCATTTTGTTGTATCTCCGCCACGTGACCGATCCCGGCAGCGTGCTGATCATCGAGGAACCGGAATCGCACCTGTACCCGGCCCTGCAAGTGGAGTTCACCCACAAGCAACGGGAAGCTGTCCAGCGGAAGACATGCGGGCAGTCGCTTGGCGAGGTGCTCCGCCGATGAACCACCGCAAAAAGCCCATGATCCACGGGAGCATTTGCGGCCCGGGTTGGTCACGGATCTGGCAGACCGTGGGAAGGGCTGGAAGCGGAGAGGGAGGGATTCGAACCCTCGATAGAGTTGCCCCTATACAGCATTTCCAGTGCTGCGCCTTCGACCACTCGGCCACCTCTCCAGAAGCACACCTGTCCAGGCAGGCTCGAACCAACGGGTCCAGGTCTGTGCCAATGTAGCAGCACAGTGACCGACTCCATGGGGCAACTGTTCACAGTGGTGGTCCATGACCGCCACCATGGCCGAACCACCACCGCCCGTGTGCCGGAAGGGCAGTACATCCTCCATGCGCTGGAAGCCCAGGGCAACGTGCTGCCGTTCAGTTGCCGCAACGGGTGCTGCACCACCTGCGCTGTGCGCGTCAAAGCTGGCGTCCTGGACCATCGGGAAGCCCTGGGCCTCTCCATGGCCCTGAGGGAGCAGGGCTATGGTCTGCTGTGTGTTGCTAAAGCCATTGGGGATGTGGAGGTGGAAACCCAGGATGAGGACGAGGTCTACGAACTTCAGTTTGGCCGCCACTTTGGCCGCGGGCGCGTACGTCCCGCCATCCCCCTGGAAGAGGAATAGCCAGCCATGACCACATCCGAGGCCGAGGCCTTGCTGGCAGTGGCGTGTCGTGCCGCCGAGGCGGGCGCTCGTCAGTTGCGCCACTTTGACGGGAAAAGCTTTACGGTGCGCAGCAAAGGGCGCCTTGGCGACCTAATTACGGATGCGGATGAAGCCGCTGAGGCCGCCGTGCTGGAGGTGTTGCGCCAAGAGACACCCGCCATTCCCGTCCTGGCGGAAGAAAGTGGCCACCATGGTGAGACGGGTGATCTCCTCTGGTGTGTGGACCCCCTGGACGGCACCACCAACTTCGCCCATGGCTATCCGTTCTTTGCCACCTCCGTGGGCCTTCTCCGTCAGGGGAAGCCGTGGCTGGGGGCCGTTGCGGCGCCACGGCTGGAGGAGGTGTTCCGGGGTGGAGTGGGCCTGGGGGCTTTTTGCAACGACAGGCCCATCCAGGTGAGCGCCTGCACCACCCTGGCCCGGAGTGTTCTGGTGACGGGATTTGCCTATGACCGTCACGAACGGCTGGACAACAACTACGCAGAGTTTTGCCGCTTTGCCCACCGGGTGGGGGGTGTGCGGCGGGGTGGGGCTGCCGCAGTGGACTTGGCCTATGTGGCCTGCGGTCGCCTGGACGGGTATTGGGAGCGGGGCCTGAAGGCCTGGGACTTGGCGGCCGGGGCGGCCATCATCCAGGGGGCCGGAGGCTGGGTGTGTGCCTACGATGGCGGTCCTGTCGCCATTCACAGTGGCCGCATCCTGGCTGCAAACAGCCAGGCGCTGCAGCAGCAGATGACGGCTGTTTTGCTGGCCACCCGGCCCCTGGCGCCGGACTGCTATGCCGGCGAGCCGTGATCAGCCCGTTTGATCGATCAGTGGACCCGATATCCTGAAGTGAGTCCATCAGTCCAAGCGCGCCAGCAGCCGTCCCAGGAGGTCCTGGCTCTGGCTCTGGAGGGTGAGCAACTGCTCGGCTTTGAGGCCCCCCACACCCAACTGGGCCAGTTGGTGCAGGTGACAGCAGATCTGGTGACTGAGGGTGGTGTTGGGGGACGAACCTGAACCTATGACCACGGCGCCGGCAGCCAGCTTGAGCAACCCCTTGACCAGGGGATGGGCCTTGTTGATCAGCAGCACGTGATGATCCGGCAGGCTGGGCAGTTGCCGCTGCATCAGGGCGCTGACGTCGTTGATCCGCCGCATCTGCTCCGGCAGAAGAATTAGGGCTGCCGGGGCCGCTTCTCCTTTGAGGCTTTTGACCTGAACGGTGATTTTGTCGTTGTTCAGGGCTGCCTTGAACAGGCTGCGTAACCTCTCCCCCTCGTCTTCGCCGTTGGCATCAGCCAACTCCGGCGTCTGGTCCGTGAAACTCTCGTCCAGTTCTGCATCCACCCGCTTGAAGCTCACCTGTTCTTCCCGCTGCTCCAGCCAGGGCAGGAACTGGCTGTCAATCAGGGCATCTGCCGTGAGCACCTCAATGTCCTGGCCTGTCCAGAGTTGCAGCGCCGAGCTCTGGGCGACGGGATCCGTGCAGTAGATCACGGACTTGCGCCGCTCCTGTGGGCAGCGCTCCAGATACTCCTTGATGGTGGTGTAGCAGCCGGCGTCCGTGGCAATGGGATCAGTCCGGCCTTCTGTCGGTTGTGCGGTGGTGGCGAAGAGAACCCGGTCCACCACCTTGTCGGCAAATTTCTCCTCCTCCATGGCGCCAATTTTGACGAAGGGGGCAAGATCATTCCAGATTTCCCCGTAGCGTTGCGGTTCTTCCCCGTGAAGCTGGGCCAGACGATCCCCCACCTTGCGGGCAATGAACCCACCAATGGAGCGCACCTGACGGTCCGTCTGCAGGGCACTGCGGCTCACGTTGAGGGGCAGATCCGGCGCGTCAAGGACACCCTTCAGGGGCAGCAGAAAGGAGGGCACCACCTCCTTGACCGAGTCGCTCACAAACACCTGGTTGCAATAGAGACGAATTTGACTCTGGTCCCACTGGCTGTTCTCTTGCAGCTTGGGAAAGAACAGGATGCCCCGCAAGTTGTAGGGGTAGTCGGTGCTGAGGTGGACCCACAGCAGAGGGTCCCCTTGGAAAGGATAGAGATAGCGGTAAAGCTCTCGATAATCCTCGTCCTTGAGTTCACTGGGGCTTTGCCGCCATAGGGCCTTGCAGCGATTCACCGTATCCCCCTCCAACTTCACGGGAACGGGCATGAAGTCGCAGTAAGTGGTAATCAACTGACGGATGCGACTGGGCTCCAGGTATTCCAACTCCTCCTCTTGCAAATGCAGAATCACGTCTGTGCCTGCTGTGCTGCGATCACCCTCCTTCAACTGAAATTGGGGGGAGCCGTCACAACTCCAGCAGACGGCACTGGCGCCAGGCTTGGCGCTGAGGCTCCGTAGCTCGACTTTGCTGGCCACCATGAAGCTGGAGTAGAACCCCAGACCAAAATGACCAATGATGCCGTCCTGCTCGTGTTTGTATTTGGATAAAAACTCTTCGGCACTGGAAAATGCCACCTGATTGATATAGCGCTTCACTTCGTCAGCGTCCATGCCAATGCCGTTATCGCTGACCGTGATCGTCTTTGCTTCGCGGTCAATGCGAACCTGAATCTCGCCTTCCTCGCCTTCCTGGCAGTCACCAGCCAGAGCCGCCATCCGCCGCTTATTGATGGCATCAACACCGTTACTGACCAGCTCCCGCAGGAAGACTTCATGGCCGGAGTACACGGCTTTCTTGATGATCGGGAAGATGTTCTCGGTGTGAATCTGAATTTCGCCGTGCTCAAGAACAGCCATGGGGCATTGCAGTTAAATCGCAACGGATTCTATTACCGGTCAGGAGCGTCACCCAGGCCTATCCAGGTGGGGAATGCCGTACGTGATGGGCAAGGGGTCCCCCGGCCACGCCTCAGTCATCCTCGGCAATCGGGCCTAGCCCCGTTGGCGCTGCAAGTGGGGACGCTCCTCCGCCACGATGGCGCCATCCACCGGACACACCTGCTGACAGATGCCGCAGTCAATGCAGACGTCAAAGGCAATCCAGTAAAAGTTGGTGCCCTTGGCGTTTTTGCCCTCCCCAGGATGAATGCAAGCCACTGGGCAGGAGTCAATGCAAACTGCCACCCCTTCACAGCGATCCGTGAGAATTGTGTGGGGCATCAAAACAGGGGAAGGGGAACTGATCCTAGTGGGAAAGATCGGTCCCCATGGGAGCTTAGGAAGCGGACCCGTCCCTGGCGCCCGTCAGCCATTCCAGGCAGGGGAGTGGTCGCTGTCTCCAGGCAGCCCTGGCGGCCTCCAGGGTGGGGCAGGGTTGGGGCCAGAGTTCAACCTCCACCTGGGCTGTCCGGTGGCGCTGCACACAGGCCGTGGCTGCCCCCCGGCCAATGGGGTGGTCATACGTGACCAGCACCTGGGGGCCACGGGGGGAGCCATGACCCTGGGCAATCTCCCCGGCCATGGGGGAAGGCAACAACTCGGCTTGCATCTGGGCATGGTGATGGCGCTCCAGGCAGGCCATGGCGTCCCCCAGGTGACTGGGATGGTGATAGGCCACCAGCACCCGCACATCGGTCTGGCCGGAGAGCACTGCCCTGCGGCCTTGCAGGAGTCCACGCAGACACTCCACTTTGAAACTGAAACCGGTGCCGCTAGCGTGCTGATCGCCAGGGGCAAAGTGCCTGAGGAGGCGATTGTAGCGACCACCAGTGGCCACCGACACCAGGGCGTGAGCGTCTTGGCAGACCAGGCGCAGCACGACCCCGTCATAGAAGGTGAACGTGGGCAGGAAGGTGGGGTCCAGTTGCAGGCGCACACCAGCCTGGCGCGCCCGTTCCGCCACCAGCGCCACCAATGCCTGCAGCTCGTCCACAGCAGCGGCTTTTGAAGAAGTCGACAGCGCATCCAGCACCACCTCCGGCTCCCCCCGCACGCTCAACAACCGTTGGGCCCGCTGCCGGTCGGCGTCCGACAGGTCCAGGGCCTGAAGCTGCAAGACGTCGTAGCGGCTCAGGGCCTGGCGCAACCCAGCCCGTTGATGGTGGGGGAAATCCTCCAGAAGGGCGGCAAACAGGGCCCGGTGGCCCAGCAGCAGGGTGGGCTGGTGATCCGGGTGGAAGGGCAGTTGACGGCAAGCATCCAGCAGGACGGCCACCAATTCCCCATCCCCCGCCAGCCCTGGGGCGCCAATGAGTTCAATGCCACTCTGCAGTTCCTCCTGGACCCGCTCATGGCCACCCATGTCCTCCCGTCGAAACACACTGCCCTCGTACCAGAGCCGTAAAGGCCTGGGCCGGCCGGCCAAGTGGGTGCAGGCTGCCCTGGCGACGCTGGCGGTGATCTCCGGGCGCAGACCCAGGGCATCCTGGGTGGCCACCTTGAGCAGCACTTTGGCATCAATGGCGCCGGCAGCCTCCAAGGTGTCCAGCCGCTCAATGGTGGGAGGCGCCAACTCCTTGTAGCCCCAACGCCGATAGACGCCGTGAAGCTGGGCGCAAATCCAGCGGTTGTCCTCCACGTCCTGGGGGAGCAGGTCCCTGGCTCCTCTGGCAGGTTGTCGGCTGACCTCCTCAGTGCTCTGAAGATCAGAGCGTTCTTGCCAGAGAATCATAGGGGGCTGGGTCTTGGGGCAATGCTAGTGCCCCACGGACCGATGACCCTTCACCACTTTTTATAGGGCAGAAACTTGCCGCAGAAGACCACCTTGACCCGGTCTCCTTTGGGGTCCTCCACTTTATCCACATGGAGAGTAAAATCAATAGCGCTCATGATGCCGTCACCGAACTTTTCCTGAATCACGTCTTTCATGGGCAGTCCATACACTTGCATGATTTCGTAGAAGCGATAGATGAGTGGATCGGTGGGCACAACGGGATCCAGGCATCCCTTGATGGGATAGCGAGTCAGAAACGCCACGGCATCCTTCCCCAGGCCCAGCAGGTCACAGAGCTTGGCCGCCTCTTGGGGCGATGCGCTGGCCTGTCCGTACAGCATAGCCGCCACACACATCTCGTCCAGCCCCAAGTGGGATGCCAACTGGGCAAACGTCAGACCAGAGGAAGCCTTGGCTGCCAGCAGGGTCTCGGTCATGGTGGCCATGGCGTTGGGGAAAACTTTGGTGATCCTCCACCGCCCAAACCAGCGGTACCGTTGGCTTGGCTACCGTTATGCAGGATGCTCTGAAACGCCTGTGCCCCTGACTCCCGTGGAACTGGAGGTGTCGCCCGGCATCAACGTCCTGATCGGCGCCAACGGCACGGGCAAGGCTCGTCTGCTGAAGGTGTGCTACGCCGCCTGCGAAGCCTCTGATGAGTGCGGCAGCCCGTTCTCAGAGAAGCTGGTGCGCGTGATGCGGCCCTCCGCTGGTGTGCCGGGGCGCTTGGTCCAGCGCTGTATGGGCAATTCCAGCAGTGGCACTGTCACGGTCCGCAGGGGTGGCAGGAAGCTGGCCGCCATCACGTTCTCTCGTAACAGCCTCCCTGCATGATCGCTTTGGCAGGGTGGGGAGCTGTGGA
>NZ_FITM01000045.1 GCF_900047545.1 Candidatus Synechococcus spongiarum | reverse complement strand
CCGGGGAGCTGTCCGGCTCCTCCGGCGGGTCCGACTCGGCATCGGATCCGGTGTCCTGGTCTTGCCCTGGATCCGGTTCCGGGGTGGGGGGCTGCTCCTGCGGCTGTTGGCGACCATCAAACCGCGCCCGCGGCGCAATGACCAATTCCACAGCCGTGCGCAGATCCTCCGCCAACACCTCGTCCCGCCCCGCCAGGGCCGCTGCGGCCTTGGCCACCCCCATGGCAAACAACTCCCCCCGATGCCCATCCACCCCGCCCCGCATGGCTTCTTCCACCAGATAGGCCACTTGAGCCGTGCTGATCTGCACATCCGGCAGCCACTGGCGCGCCAGCAACAACTGGGTGGCCAGGGTCTCGGTCTGCTGCTGCCAACGCTCACGAAACCCCTGGGGATCACGGTCCGAGTCCAGCACCGTGGCAACCGCCGCCGCCCGGTTATTCTCCGTCAGGAGTTGATCGGCGCTGAGGGCCATGGCAAAGCGGTCCAGTAGGTGGTCCCGCACGGGACCCTCCTCCGGGTTGTAGGTGGCCAGCAGCAGGCAGCGGCAGGGATGGCTGGTGCTGACGCCTTCCCGCTCGACGCGGTTGCAACCACTGCCCACCGCCTCCAGCAGCAGGTTGATGATGGCGTCATCCAGCAGGTTCAACTCGTCGAGATAGAGCACCCCCCGATGGGCTTCCGCCAGCAGCCCCGGCTGGAACACCGCCCGACCACTGCTGAGGGAGGCGCCCACATCCACGGCCCCCAGCAGCCGGTCCTCGGACACGCCAACGGGAACCTGCACAAAGGGGGCCGGCACCACCTGGGTGGGCAGTTGCTCAGGCGCCACCCCGGCCCAGCGCTGCCGGGTGGTGGGGTCCCAATCCTGGGGATCACAGGGATCGCTGTTGAGGCTGCCCCGCAAAATTTCAATGGGGGGCAGCAGGGCATGGAGCCCCCGCGCCAGCACTGATTTGCCTGTGCCACGGCGACCGGCGATGATCACGCCGCCGAGGCCGGGATCCACGGCCGACAACAGCAGGGCCAGCTTGGCGGCGTCGTGCCCTGTGATGGCGGCCAGGGGAAAGGCCTGCCGCGCCACGGCGCCCACACCGGTGAATGGAGTAGGGCTGGTGTCGCTGGCAGCCATGGGGAGCAGGTCTTGTGGTTGGGCAGTGTAGGGCGCCGACCGTGGCTCTGCCCTTGCGGCACAGCCGTTTGATGGGGAAGCGTTCCCCCCATGCCTTAAAGTGGCTCCCCTCCGACGCCCCCGTCCAGAACCCGGGTTTCCCTAGGAAAATGTAGACGCTGTGGCCTTGCTACGCTGCCGGCAGCGTCTACAAATTCCCCGCAAAATAAGACGCACTTCTGTTAGTTCAAAGCCCGCGACTTTAGACATGTCTCTAGAGGCTGCTGTAATGACTTCACTGACAAATTCTTCCGTATGGTCGCAGCACATGCAGACCATATGGTGGTGGATCTTGCCGCCCCCCTGGCGCAACTCATAGCAACGCAACCCTTCTTGCCACTCTCCCTCATCCAATAACCTCATGGCTACCAGGAGCTTGAGGCTGCGATAGACGGTGGCCAGAGATACCCTGTTCCCCGCCTGCTTCAGATGGTGATGCACATCATCAGCCGTGAGGTGATGGCCAAGTCCCAGATTCTGAAACAGAGAGAGCACCTTTTCCCGTTGAGGCGTTAGCCGCCGACCCGCCGTGTTCAAAACTTCCCGCAGATGCTCCTGTGAGTACTGCTGGATTGCTGCTGCGGGAATACGGTTGGCCATTGGAGTAGGTCTGACTAGACTCCACAACCAGGATACACTCCCTAGATAGGGCGAGGGCTGATACTGTCAGCACTCGCCGGTGAAGAGAGGGCGGATTTATTCTCCCTCAGACCGCCACGGCCACACGGGGATCCAGGCTGCCTTTGCCATAGAGATCCGCGTAGATGCCGATGGGCTGCTGCCTGATGGTGCTGGCCTTGCCGGCACACCAGAACTGCTGATAGCGATCAAGGCACACCTGCTTCATGTATTTGCGGGCCGGCTTGTTGAAGTGGCGGGGATCGAAGTTGGCGGGATCGGCAGCGGCCGCCTCCCGCACCGCCGCGGTGAAGGCGAGACGGTTGTCTGTGTCAATGTTCACCTTGCGCACACCGTTACGGATGCCCTCCTGGATCTCTTCCACCGGAACGCCATAGGTCTCGGGGATGTCACCACCGTGCTGGTTGATGATGTCCAGCCACTCCTTGGGCACCGAACTGGAGCCATGCATCACCAGGTGGGTGTTGGGCAGGGCCTTGTGAATTTCCGCGATGCGGGAGATGGCCAGCACCTCGCCTGTGGGCTTGCGGGTGAACTTGTAGGCGCCGTGGCTGGTGCCGATGGCAATGGCCAGGGCATCCACCTTTGTCTTGGCCACAAAATCGGCGGCTTCACCAGGGTCTGTCAGCAACTGGTCCCGCGAGAGTTCTCCTTCAAAACCATGGCCGTCTTCCGCATCACCCTTGCCCGTTTCCAGAGAGCCCAGGCAGCCCAGCTCCCCTTCCACGCTGACGCCCACGGCGTGGGCCACGTCCACCACTGTTCGGGTGACGTTCACGTTGTAGTCGTAGCTGGCGGGGGTCTTGGCGTCCGCTTCCAGGGAGCCGTCCATCATCACCGACGTGAAGCCGTTGGTGATGGCGGAGTAGCAGGTGTTGGGGGCGTTGCCGTGGTCCTGGTGCATCACCACGGGAATGTGGGGGTAGGTCTCCGTGGCGGCCAGGATGAGATGGCGGAGGAAAATTTCGCCTGCATAGTTGCGGGCGCCGCGTGAGGCTTGCAGGATGACCGGGCTGTCGGTTTCATGGGCTGCTTCCATGATCGCCTGCACCTGCTCGAGGTTGTTGACGTTGAAAGCGGGAATCCCATAGCCGTTCTCAGCGGCATGGTCGAGAAGAAGTCGAAGGGGAACCAGCGCCATGGCAGTGAAGAGAGGGTGTCCGGTGGTCACAGAAAGCTTACCGGATTGGAAGAAAGTCTGTTGAAGGCCAACCATCATATGGCTGGCTGGCCCTGAAACCCTTCAGCACTGGAAACACTTCGGGGGAAAGCATGGGTCGCCTGAGATTCGAACTCAGGACCAGCCGGTTAAAAGCCGGATGCTCTACCGCTGAGCTAGCGACCCTGACGGGGCAATCCCAATGGAGACTATCACGCAAGCGCCACCTTGACCATGTCCCGATCCGTCCCTGCATCCTGGCCCTCACCCCGCCGGGCTCCGGACAGTTGGGTGGCCGCCTCTGCCGTTGTGGTGGGGGACGTGGATTTGGCTCCTGGCGCTTCCGTGTGGCCCACGGCGGTGTTGCGGGGGGATTTGGCCTCCATCCGCATCGGCCCCAACAGCAATGTACAGGACGGAGCCGTCCTCCATGGAGATCCGGGTGCTCCCGTGGTCATCGCCGCCCGGGTCACCATTGGTCACCGTGCCGTGATCCATGGCGCCATTGTGCAGGAGGGTGCCATGGTGGGCATGGGCGCCATCGTGCTCAACGGGGTCACCGTGGGGGCCGGGGCCATGGTGGCCGCCGGGGCTGTGGTCACCAGGGACGTGCCCCCTGAGATGCTGGTGGCCGGTGTCCCTGCGAGGCCGGTGCGTTCCCTCAGTGAAGAGGCCGTGGCAGAGCAGCGCCGCCACGCGGATGACTATGCCCAGTTGGCCCGCACCCACGGAATGCTGGGGGCAGAGGGCATTTTTGGCCACGGATTGGTCACAGATTGTGGCCAGGTCGCCCACAGCCCCGCACCGGAAGGGCCACAGCCGTAAAGTAAATAGCAATCATTGTTGCTGAATCCGTGGATTGGCGTCTGCTCCTCGTTGCCTTCCCCGTGCTGGGTGCCCTGAGTTGGGTGGTCTTCATCATTGGCCGCGACGCCCTCAAGCAGTTCCAAGGCACGATGAAGGAACTCCGCTGACCCACCGCTGACCATGGGGGTGACCCATTCCGCCCCGTCCTGGGACGCCATCGTCATTGGCGCCGGTATTGGCGGCCTGGTCACAGCCTCCCAGTTGGCCACCAAGGGGGCCCGCACCCTGGTGCTGGAGCGTTATCTGATTCCTGGCGGCAGTGCCGGCAGCTTTGATCGCCCCGGCTACCGCTTTGATGTGGGCGCCTCCATGATTTTCGGCTTTGGCAAGCGGGGCACCACCAACCTGTTGACCAGGGCTCTAGTGGACGTGGGGGAGGAGTTGGACACCATCCCCGACCCCGTTCAACTCCATTACCATCTCCCGGATCACCTGGACCTGGCGGTGAGCCGGGACTACAACACCTGGATTGCCACCCTGGCAGAGCAGTTCCCGGATGAAGTCCGCGGCATTCGCGCCTTTTACGACACCTGCTGGCAGGTGTTTCGCTGTCTGGACGCCATTCCCCTCAAGTCCCTTGAGGAGCCCCGCTACCTGGCCCAGGTGTTTTTCCGCAATCCCCTGGCCTGTTTGGGTCTGGCCCGCTGGCTGCCCGTGAACGTGGGGGATGTGGCCCGGCGTCACATCCGTGATCCCCAGTTGCTGCGCCTCATTGACATGGAGTGCTACTGCTGGTCCGTGATGCCGGCTGACCGCACCCCCATGATCAACGGCGGCATGGTGTTCGCCGACCGCCACGCGGGGGGTGTGAACTATCCCAAAGGGGGCGTGGGAGAAATCAGCCGCCGGCTGGTGCGGGGCCTGGAGCGTCATGGGGGAGAGATTCGCTACGGTGCCCGGGTGAGCCAGGTGTTGTTGGAGCGTAACCGCGCCGTTGGGGTGATCCTGGCCAGCGGGGAGCGACTCCAGGCCCGGCGGGTGATTTCCAACGCCACCCGTTGGGACACCTTCGGCAGCCTGGTGCCGGAGGAGCGCATCCCCCGCCGGGAGAAGGTGTGGCGCCGACGCTACAAACCCTCCCCCTCCTTTCTCTCCCTGCACCTGGGGGTGCAATCCCGGGTCATCCCCCCCCACAGCCATTGCCACCACCTGCTGCTGGAGCGCTGGGAGCAGATGGACGGGGAGCAGGGCACCGCGTTTGTGTCTATCCCCACCCTGCTGGATTCCGATCTGGCCCCGCCCGGTCGCCACATTGTCCACGCCTTCACCCCCAGCGACATGAAGCATTGGACAGGCTTAAGTCCATCGGCCTACCGCCGGAAAAAGGAGGCCGCTGCTCAACAGCTTGTGCAACGCCTGAGCCGCCTCTGGCCTGGTCTGGAGGGCGCCATTGAGCATCAGGACATTGGCACACCCCGCACCCACCGCCGTTTTCTGGGCCGCAGCCGGGGCAGCTACGGTCCGGTGCCTGCACGGCACCTGCCGGGGTTGCTTCCCATGCCCTTCAACCGCACCGGCATTCCAGGTCTCTACTGCGTTGGGGACTCCTGCTTTCCGGGCCAGGGTCTTAATGCGGTGGCCTTCAGCGGCTATGCCTGTTCCCACCGTGTTGCAGCCGACCTGGGCCTTCTCAGCGGTCCACGGATCCCATGATCACATCGATGGACCCCAGAATGGCCATGATGTCCGCCACCTTCACCCCCTTGAGCAGGTGGGGAAGGATCTGCAGATTGTTGAAGTCCGGGGCGCGGATCTTCCAGCGCCATGGGGTGACCTCGTTGCTGCCCACAAGAAACACCCCCAACTCCCCCTTGCCGGTCTCCACCCGGGCATAGAGTTCCCCGCTGGGGATCCTGAAGGTGGGCGCCACCTTCTTGGCCATGTACTGATAGTCGAAGTCGTACCACTGGCTCTTGCGGCCCTCTTGCAGGCGGCGCGCCTCCAGGTTTTCCGTCGGGCCTCCGGGGATGCTGCGGCAGGCTTGGCGCAGGATTTTCAAGGACTCCCGCATCTCCTGGATCCGCACCTGATAGCGGGCAAAGCAGTCCCCCTCCTCTGCCGTGGCCACCTCCCAATCAAAGTCGTCGTAGCACTCGTAGTGATCCACCTTGCGCAGATCCCAGCAGACGCCCGAGGCCCGCAACATGGGGCCGGAGAGGCTCCAGTTGATGGCTTCTTCCCGGCTGATGGTTCCCAGGCCGGTGATGCGACGACGGAAGATGGGGTTATCGGTGATCAGCCGCTCGTACTCGTCAATTTTGGGGCCAAACCAGTCACAGAAGTCCGTGCATTTCTCCAGCCAGCCGTAGGGCAGATCCACCGCCACCCCCCCAATGCGGAAGTAGTTGTTGTTGATCAACCGCTGACCGGTGGCAGCTTCCCAAAGGTCGTAGATCATCTCCCGCTCCCGGAAGATGTAGAAGAAGGGGGTTTGGGCCCCCACGTCGGCAAGGAACGGTCCCAGCCAGAGCAGGTGGTTGGCAATGCGGTTCAACTCCAGCATCAACACCCGGATGTAGCTGGCCCGTCTGGGAACGGTAATGTCCGCCAGCCGCTCGGGAGCGTTGACGGTCACCGCCTCGTTGAACATGCCCGCCGCATAGTCCCAACGACTCACGTAGGGGACAAACATGACGTTGGTGCGGCTCTCGGCAATTTTTTCCATGCCGCGGTGAAGGTAGCCGATAACGGGCTCGCAGTCCACCACGTCCTCCCCGTCCAGGGTCACCACCAGCCTGAGCACCCCATGCATGGACGGATGGTGGGGGCCGAAATTGACCACCATGGGTTCCGTGTGGGTCTCAAGCTGGGTCATGGGGCACAGACCGGGAGTGGTGTGGATCTTAGGCTTCCACCTGGATGTTCTAACCTAAGCTAAAGGGCTTGGCCCAATGCCGGCCCGTGTAGTCCAATTGGCAGAGACAGGCGACTTAAAATCGCTCCAGTGCGGGTTCGAATCCCGCCACGGGCATGGGTCCCCGCCCCATGCAGTTCTTGAATCCCTGTGATCGGCTGCTGATCCGGACCTGGACACCACAGCAGCCTGCCAGCCTTGCAGGAGCAGAGGGCTGGACATGATGTTATCGGCGGCCACCACCACGTCCCCGCAGCCCATGGCCTGGATTGCCCAGACCAGCCTGCGTTCAAAAGCTGTATCTTAAGGGAAACCTGGGAAATGGGGAGAGGATGTATTACAATGAAGGGAGCAACCTTGGAGCTCCATCAGGAAAGACTGTCAACTTAGCTTCAGCGATTTTGAGCGGAGCATGGTGAAGAGGGAAACCAAGCGTGAGAGATTTTTGTCGGTGATGGAGGAGGAGGTGCCTTGGGAGGAGTT
>NZ_FITM01000097.1 GCF_900047545.1 Candidatus Synechococcus spongiarum | reverse complement strand
AACTCCTCCCAAGGCACCTCCTCCTCCATCACCGACAAAAATCTCTCACGCTTGGTCTCTCTTTTCATCATGCTCCACTCAAAATAGCTGAGGCCAAGTTGACAGTCTTTGCTGATGGAGCTCCAAGGTTGCTCTCTTCATTATGACATATCCTCTCCCGATTTCTCAGGTTTTCCCTAGCATGAAGAGGGATTGGGGCATTTTTTCAAGCAGTTTTCCTTCCCCGATCATATCGGCAGCCGTTGCACCCCGGAAACACCAGGGTCCATCCATGAGGGGGGCGAACTGGGCTACGTGCTCTCCCATGCCTGCGGCAGTGTGTTTGATAACCCGGAGTTGTCGCCATTACCTGTGTGGGTGACGGGGAAGCGGAGACCGGCCCCTTGGCCACCTCCTGGCACATCAACAAGTTTCTCAATCCCGTCCGTGACGTGGCCGTGTTGCCGGTTCTGCATCTGAACGGCTACAAAATCGCCAACCCCACTATCCTCAGTCGCGTTAGCACGGAAGAGCCTTGCAGTCTGCTGCGGGGCTATGGCTGGAACCCCCCCTGTCTGGTGGAGGATTCCGATCCTGCGGCCATGCACCGGACCATGGCCCTGATGGAAACGGCGGTGCTGGAGATTCGCAGCTTGCAGCAGCAGGCGCGGAAATCAGGAGAACCGTTCCGTCCCCATTGGCCCATGATCATGCTGCGCTTCCCCAAGGGGTGGACAGGTCCCAAGGAAATGGACGATCGCCGGTTGGAGGGCTTTTGGCGCTCCCACCAGGTGCCCCTGGCCCAGGTGAAAACCAACCCGGCTCAACTGGCGGCGGCTGGAGGAGTGGCTGCGTAGTTATCGCCCTTGGGAGCTGTTTGATGCCCAGAGGCGCCGGTTGGAGATGGTGTGCAGCCATGCCCCGTCAGGACCATGGCGGATGGGGCCCAATCCCCGGGCCAACGGTGGCCTGCTGCGTCAGACGCTGCGGCTCCGGCGTTGGAGCCCTTTGCAGTGGAGGTGGAGCGCCCTGGTGCCAGCCAAGCTGCAAACACAGTCCCGTTGGGGATATGGATCGGCGCCATCATGAAACGCAATCCTCACAACTACCACCTCTTTGGCCCGGATGAAACCGCCTCCAATCGTCTCCAGGTAGTGTATGGAGTCAGCAAAAAGTACTGGATGAAGGTGACATCAACACCCCCTTGGAATTGGCCATGAACAATCAAGTAGATCGTTTCAATCTGGTGATTGACGTGATTAATCGTGTGCCCAGCCTTGGCTACCGTGCTGCCCACCTCAAGGAGCAGATGAAAGAGGAAATCCTGCGCAACCGTGCCTATGCCTACACCCACGGCACTGACGCGGAAGCCGTCAACCAGTGGACCTGGCCCCAGGAGAGCTGGAGCTGCTGGCCCCAGAAAACCCCAGGACACTCCTGAGCCCTTCCATCTCTCTGTTCAGTCGTTATTTCTGAGGTGGCTTACAAGCGCTTAAGCCACCCCTTCCCCGTGGCTGCGGGGACCCACTGCTGAACTTTGGCTTGGGTTGGCGTCGCCGACGGCGCTCGTGGCGCCCTGGCGACTAGGCTGGGGCAGCGGCTCGTCACGGAGCAGGGCCACCACCATGGCCTCCAACTCTTCCGGCTGGCGCAGGCCAATGGAGCGGCCCCGCACACTGCCGTCAGGTCCGCAGAAGAGAACGGTGGGAATGCCCCGAATTTGGAACTGATCCAACTCCTGCTCCCAGAGGGGATTGTCCACGTTGAGCAGCACCAGATCCAACGCGCCGCGGTGGGTTTGTTTCAGGTGGGCCATGGTGGGTTCCATACGGTGGCACACCTCGCACCAATCTGCGTAAAACTCCACCAGGGTGGGCTTGCCGTTGCCCAGGGCCTCATCCAGCGGCAGGGAGGCCTGGGCCAGGGCTTCAAGACTTTGGCTGCTCAGGGAGCGGGTCCAAAACACCACCACGGCCAACACCGCGGCGACTATGGCCAGGGCCTTGGCCATGGCGCTATCCTTGTTGTCCATTGCCGGAGGCAAGCAGGCAAGATCCATGGTGTCAGATGCTAGGGTCCTGTCAGCGCTTGGCTCGTCATGAAGCAGCGGTTGACGTTGCGCCTGCCTCGGGAAGCCTTGAACCAGCCCATCACCTACCGGCTGGCCATTGACTATGACGTGGCCTCCAAGATCATCCGTGCCCAGATCGGACCCAACCAGGAGGGGGTGATGGTGGTGGAGTTGGCGGGAGATATTGACGACCTGGCAGCGGCGACAGCATGGCTGCGGCAGCAGGGGTTGGTGGTCAGCACGGCGGTGGGCCAACTCAGCATTGACCCGGACCGCTGTGTGGATTGCGGCATCTGCACCACGGTCTGTCCCACCGGTGCGCTGTACATGC
>NZ_FITM01000133.1 GCF_900047545.1 Candidatus Synechococcus spongiarum | reverse complement strand
CTCTATATTGCGGGCATTTTATTTGCTTTGACTATTGTCCTGCGCAGCGTTCTGGCTGTTTTGCCGTTGGCGGGGCTCATGCCCTGGCTCCTGAAGCAGGCCCGTGGACGCAAGATCCTGACCAGCCCATGGCTCTGGCTTGGCCTGGCATGTGGCGCCCTGCCAACCCTGATCTGGTTGTGGAAGAGTATGGTTGCCTATGGGGTTACAGGATTTACAGCGCCACTCAGGTTCCCCTTGGGAAAAGCGACAGAAACCGGCTTTCCACTCAGTGGTTTCCCCTTCTACGTGGGTGCGATCTTCGCAGGTTTCTTGCCATGGTCACCCTTGCTCCCTTTTGCCGTCGCCAGCCCCAGCCTATGGGCTGATCAGGGCATGACATTTGGTCGTCAGCCCATTGTTCATCGACGCTGGCTTCTTTTGGCAGCACCCGCAACCATGCTCTTATTGCTTGCTTTCACGTCCTCTCAACACGACCAATATGCACTACCGATTTATCCATTTGCGGCTCTGTTGATTGCCGCAGATTTGGATTATCGTTTGGCGGACACCCACACTGCTCAACGCTTGCGTGAGAGAAGCAGTGGTCTGGGATGGCGATCTTTGTCGTCCATTGCCGCGGTCTACTGTTGCTTGGCCGGCATTGTCCTGGTCTTCTGTTTTGGCGGTGGCTTGCTAAGGATTGCTGAACAGTCTGACACCACACTTGATATGGAAAAATTGGGCCTACTCCTAGTCCTGATCAGCAGCGTATGGCTGTTGGGAGGCTTGATGGTCTACTGGTCCCGTAAAACCCTCCGGCAAAGTGTGAAACCATGGATAACCTGTCATATTCTTAGTGCTTGGCTAATCATTTTTGGAACCGTCCATCTGGGTTTTATCGGCAACTATTCCCCTGCAATAAAAGCGTTCCTCCAGCAACCCCACCTGCAGGATATTCTGTCAACGACTCCTGCAGATCTGGTGAATATGGATGGTACGACCATTGCAGTTTTGCTTAGAGCATACAGCCCAATCATGGGCCGGTCCTGGGCGTCGTTTGATGAATTCAAGGCCCAGGGAAGCGAGCTGGTCTGGATTCGTGAGTCTGACGTGGCGGAACTGGATTTTCCCCATCGTCGTCTTGCCCAAGGCCATGGAGTCCTGCTCATCCGGAGGGCTCCAACCCCAACTCCAACTCCGTGGTGACGTGGCCTTGGGGCGGCGCCGTCAGGCTCAGGATGTTGTCTTCCCCCAGCCGGCCCTGGAGTTGGTCGGCCCGGGTGATCTGCTGGTATTGCTCCCGTTGCAACGTCACCCCACCCCGGGCCAGAATCGTCCTGTCCTGCCAGTTCCAGCGGCATTGCTGTGCGGTCAAGGTTTCACCCGGCTGGTGGAATCGGCAACTCTCGCCGATGGTGAGCACGCCTTGCTTGAGATCCAGCATGGCGGAGCGCCCGGAGACTTGCAGTGCCCCCGCCTGAGCTTCCAGAAGACCCGGGCTGTCCAGTTGTTGCCGGTCCAACCTCCAGAGCACGGAATCCTGGGCCTGCCATTGCCCCGCTTGCCGAGTCTGTAATTGGACAGGTGCCTGCAACTCCAGCCACCGCTGCTGGCTGTTGCCCGTCAGGTCGAAGCCTTGTGCGGACTGCACCGCACCGCCCGGGGCAGTCTGTCCGGCCTTCACCGGGCCAGGCGCCATCAGATCGCCGCTGGCCAGGTTCCAGTGAAGCGTTGTAGCCTCAAGGCGCAGGTCATCGGCCTGGGGCGACTGGTCCAGCACAACCACTTGGTCATGGAAGCTGAGGTCTTCGCTGGCAAAATCCAGCTCGGCCCGTCCGGCACTCGCTTGCACGTGCTCACGTTTGACTGTCAGGTTGATGGTCATGGTCATGCGACCTCGGTGTGTATCCCACCGCAACCGCTCACTCGTGACCACCGTGGACGGCTCCTGCAGATGCACCACCTCCACCGCCCCATCCAGTTGCACCAGGCGGTTATTGCCCAGCAGCAGGCCCCGCTGGGCCCGGATCCCGTAGACGGGCACCCCGTCACGGTGGATGACCGCTTCCGGTGTGGTCACCACGGAGGTTTTGCGGATCCAATCGTGACGCGCCTTGGGACTGGTGAGGGACAAGCTCAACGGCGTGTCGGAAGAGTGGTGTTGCAAGCTGAAGGACTGCAACTCGTGAGGCGCCTGCTCCTGCAATGCCGTCTCCAGGGTGGGCAGTGTGCAGCCCGCGAGAAGAACTGCAAGAAGAACGGCGGAATAGGGGGCCGCAAACAGTAGCCCGGTGGCTGCGGAACCACTGGGGGCGGGCCGCTCCTCAGAGATCACCGTCCAACTCCAGTCTGGCCAGGAGTGGTGAGGCCTGGGGCAGGGGTTGGTCGTGGGGGAGCCCACCCCAGCGCACCAACTGCTCCCATGCCCCTGGGGGCAAGCCATGGCGGCTCTCCAGGGGATCACAGCCCAGTTGCACCAGCAGACGGTTGGACAACTCCGGAACCAGGGGTTGGAGACAGATCCCCACCAGACGGGTCGCTTCCAGCACCCCATAGAGCACAGCCGCCACCGCGCCCCTGCGGCTGGCATCCTTGATGGCGCTCCATGGGGCCTGCTCGCTCAAGTAGCCGTTGGTGGTCTCGGCCAGGGCAAGGGTTGCCGTGGCGGCGCCCTGCAGGTCTTGTTGGTCAAAGCACTGGCTCACCCGGGCGGTGGTGGCTGCTGCTACGGCAGCCAGGGGATGGGGGACAACATCATCCTGCGACTCGCCCTGCGCCTCTCGGGGTGGAACGCAGTCCGCAAACCAGCGGCGGGACATGGAGACCGTGCGATTCACCAGGTTGCCGATGGTGTTAGCCAGGTCGTTGTTCACCAGATCCAGAAAGCGCTGCTGCTGGATGTCGCCGTCTTCTCCGAACTGGATATCCCGCAGCAGGTACCAGCGCACCGGCTCCACCCCCACCTTGGCAAACAACGCCTCGGGATCCAGGGTGTTGCCCAGGGTTTTACCCATCTTACGGCCCTCGCGGGTGAGGAAGCCATGGCCGAACACCCGCTTCGGCAAGGGCAGATCCGCCGCCAGCAGCATGGCTGGCCAATAGACCGCATGGAACCGCAGGATGTCCTTGCCAATCAAGTGGAGCCGGGCCGGCCAGCCGCTGGCCAAGGCTGTGGCCAGGTCCTGGGGACCGTCGGGATCGCCCAGGGCGCTGATGTAGCCCAGCAGCGCGTCAAACCACACGTAAAAGGTGTGCCCCGGCCGATGGGGCACAGGGATGCCCCAGGGCAGATTCACCCGAGAGATGGAGAAGTCCCGCAGACCCGCCTCCACGAACCGCTGCACCTCCCGCCGTCGGCTGGCGGGACCAATAAAGTCTTCCCGCGCCACAAGTTGGGCGACGGGCTCCTGGAAATGGGAGAGGCAGAAAAACAGATTCTCCTCATCACGCCACTCCAGAGGGCGATCATGGATGGGGCAGTGGGGTGGTGCGCCATCCTTCCCACTGTCTGCATCTTTGAACTCTTCACAGGCGACGCAATACCAGCCCTGTTGCTGACCCAGGCGAATGTGCCCGTTGCTGCGCACCCGTTCGTAAAATTCATGCACCAGCCGTTGGTGCCGGGGGGTGCTGGTGCGCACAAAGCGGTCATGGCTGATGCCGATGCGCTGCCAGAGGGCCGCAAAGTGGCCCGCCATACAATCCACGTAGTCTTTGGTGGGGACACCGGCGGCGGCGGCACTGCGCTGGATCTTGAGGCCGTGCTCGTCGCAACCGGTGATCAGACACACCCAGTCCCCCTGGAGGCGGCGCCAGCGGGCCATGGCATCCGCCGCCAAGGTGGTGTAGACACTACCGATGTGGGGCTTGTCGTTGACGTAGTACAGCGGTGTTGTGAGAGTGAAACGATGAACCACGCGACCCGACGCGCCCCGGAGGCGCCTATGCAGTTCTGGATTTTAGCCTTTTAGCCAGTGCATGACGCGACAGGCGCCGGGTACACCATGGAGCAACGGCACAGTGACGTGGTGGTGTGGGGTGGAGGACTGGGGGGCACCTGTGCTGCTCTCCAGGCGGCCCGATCCGGCGCCCACACCATCCTCCTGCTGCCTGGTCCCTGGTGTGGCGGCATGGTGAGCGCTGCCGGGGTAAGCGCCGGGGACGGTCATGAACTCAGCGCCTGGCAGACGGGTCTTTGGGGAGCGTTTTTGCGGGGCATGACCGCGGCGGAGCCCAGTGGTCTGGACCATGGCTGGGTGAGTTGCTTCTGTTGGCGGCCCGATCGAGCCGAGGCGCTGCTGCAAGGCTGGCTGGCGGCGGAACACCCACGGCTGCAGGTGCTGCGGGGGATGCAACTGGAAGTGGTGCAACGATGTGGTGACCGCATCCGGGCGCTGGAGGTGAGTCATGGGACCCAGGCCCTGCGTATCCAGGCCGGGGTGGTGATTGACGGCTCCGACCTGGGGGACCTGCTGCCGGTGGCCGAGGTTCCCTTCCGTTGGGGATGGGAGCCGCAGGAGCGTTGGCAGGAACCCAGTGCTCCGACCG